>NZ_QGMX01000019.1 GCF_003336745.1 Thermus caldifontis
GTCGGGGTCGCGGGTTCAAGTCCCGTCTCCCGCTCCAACAAAACCCCAGGCTTATGCCTGGGGGTTTGTTTTTTTATCCCTTGCCCTATGGCCGGGGGCGTAGTATGGTGGCCCAAAGGGGGAAAGGGCATGAAGCTACTGGACAACTACGGGCGTGTTATCAAAGACCTTCGTATCTCTGTTACCCCCCGGTGCAACCTGCACTGCCTTTACTGCCATCCTTTAGGCCTCGAGATGGCCGAGCCCCCGGGAACCCTCACGGTGGAGGAGGTGGACCACTTCCTCGAGGCCGCTTCCCTTCTAGGCCTCTCCGCCGTGCGCTTCACGGGTGGGGAGCCCCTGGTGCGTAAGGAGCTACCCCAGATGATCGAAAAGGCCCGGACCAAGGAGGGGATCGAGGACGTGGCCATCACCACCAACGGTCTCCTCTTCGCCAAAAGGGCCAAGGAACTGGTCCAGGCAGGCCTAAACCGGGTGAACATCTCCTTGGATGCCATTACCCCTGAGGTCTTTACCCGCATTACCCGGGGAGGAAAGGTGGAGCGGGTGTTGCAGGCCATAGAAACCGCCTTGGAACTGGACCTTCATCCCGTCAAGCTCAACGCCGTGGTGATCCGAGGGATGAACGAGGAAGAGGTAGTGCCCTTAGCCCGCCTCTCCCTGGACCGCCCCTTGCACATGCGCTACATCGAGTACATGCACCTGGACAACTCCGACCCCGAGGAGTACCGCCGTCGCTTCGTGTCGGGGAAGGAGATCCGGGCACGGATAGAAGAGGTCTATGGTCCCCTAGAACCCGTCCCCCACGACCCCACCTCCCCAGCCCGGGTCTACCGGATCCCGGGGGCCCAGGGCACTTTGGGCTTCATCAACCCCGTCACCGAGCCCTTTTGCTCCAACTGTTCCCGGCTTCGCCTCACCTCGGACAAGAAGCTTAGGCCCTGCCTCCTTACCGATTTGGAGATGGATATCTCCTGGGCCTTCGCCGCCCAGGAGCCGGTGGAGGCCTTGGTGGATGCCATTCTGATCGCCACCAACCGCAAGCCCGCCTTCGGCAACACCCTCCCCACGCTAAGGAAGCGGGTCATGCTGGGGATCGGCGGATAGCCTGCAAGGTGGCAAGGATCACCAAAAGCGCTCCCAGAACACCCAAAAGCCCTAACCGCTCGCCCAGGAGGATAAAGGCAAAAAGGGTAGCCCAGACGGGTTCCAGGGTGTAGAGGATGGCCGCCTGGGGGGCGGGCACGTACCTCTGCCCCCAGGTTTGGAGCCAGGTGGTGAGGGCCGTGGCCACTACCCCCAGGTAGAAGACCGCCCCCCAAGGCACCCCTTCCCACCGTACCCCTTCCCAAAGGGCCCAGGGCAGGGCCAGGAAGGCCGTGCCGAAGACCTGCACCGCAGTGAGGGGCAGGGAGGGAAAGGTTTTGGCGTGCACCTCGAGGCGCACGATGTAAAGGGCGTAGGTGAGGGCGGTGAGAAGGGTCCAAAGGTCCCCCACGTTCAGAGGAGGCTGCCGGGGATCGTAGGAAAGGAAACCCACCCCCAAAAAGGCCAAAAGGGCGGCCACCCAGATCCCCCCCAGCCTGCGGCCCACCAGTCCCAGGATCAAAGGCACCAATACCACATTGAGGGCCGTAATAAAGGCGCTACGGCTCGCCGAGGTGTACAGGAGGCCCACCGCCTGGGAGGCATAGCCTAGAAGAAGCCAGAAGGCCAGCTCCATACCCGGTCCCCAAACCCCCTTGGGCAGCCGGAAGGCCCAGGGCAGGAAGAAGAGGCTGGCCAGAAGAAAACGGAGAAAGACCAACAGGCTTGGGGCCATCTCCCCCACCGCCCCCTTGACCACCACAAAGGTGGTGCCCCAAAGGAGGGTGAGGAGGTTGAGGGCAAAAAGGCCCAGGGCGTAGCCGCGCATGGCCTAAAGTGTATAGCATGGTGCCTTCCCCCCAGGAAGTGAAGGATGCCCTTCAGGAAAGGCTCCTAGGCCACCTGGTCCATTCCGATCCCGTTTACCAGGCTCTTCTTCAGGAGTACCCATCCCGGGGAGGCAAGAGGCTCCGGGGGCTCTTGGTGGTCTATGCGGGGCTGGCCCACGGGGCTTCCCTCGAGGCCAGCCTTTGGGCAGGGGCTGCTTTGGAACTTTTCCAGAACTGGGTGCTTATCCACGACGACATAGAGGACGGCTCCGAGGAACGCCGGGGAAGACCCGCCCTCCACCGCCTCTACCCCATGCCCCTGGCCCTGAACGCGGGGGATGCCCTGCACGGGGAGATGTGGGGGCTTCTGGTGAAGGGCCTCGAGGCCGGCATTCTGCCCCCCACGGTTCTGGCCGAGTTCCACCAGGTGGTGCGCCGCACCGCCTACGGGCAGCATCTGGACCTCCTCTGGACCCTCTCCGGCCGCTTGGACCTGGCCCCCGAGGACTACTTCCGCATGGTGGCCCACAAGGCCGCCTACTACACCGCCGTGGCCCCGTTACGGCTGGGGGCCCTCCTCTCCCGACACAGCCCCCCAACCCTCTACCAGGAAGCGGGGCTTAAGCTAGGGGTGGCCTTCCAGATCATGGACGATGTCCTCAACCTGGAGGGGGACGAGGCCTATGGCAAGGAGCTGGCCGGGGACCTCTACGAGGGCAAGCGCACCTTGATCCTGATCCGCTACCTCCAGGAAGCGCCTCCCGAGGAACGCACCCGGGCCGAGGCCCTCTTACGCCTCCCCCGGGAGGCCAAGCCCGAGGCCGAGGTGCGGTGGCTTTGGGAACGGCTTTTGGCCTCGGGGGCGGTGGCCTGGGCCAAGGAGGAGGCCAAGAGGCTAGCGCACGAGGGCCTAGGCGCCCTTATCCCCCACCTGGAGCAACTACCCGGACGGGATGCCGCCTCCCACCTGCAAGCCCTCCTCACCGCCTTGGTGGAACGCAGGGCATAATAGGGCCATGCAGGGTGTGCGCTTTAAGATCCTCACCGCCAACGACCCCGACATCCTCCAGGAAAGGCTCAATCGGTTTGTGGAAGACCTGCCTGAGGATGTGGTTCTAGTGGAGGTCAAGTTCTCCGTGGCTGGGGGAGCTTCTCCCCTCTTCGCTGCCTTGGTGCACTACAAGGAAGTGGAGGCGTGGAAGGAGTAGGGGGCTTTCTCTTTTTCCTGGCCCTCAGGGGGGAGGCCAGGCGGGAAGAGGTGCGGGCCCGCTTTCCCAGGCTGGTTCCCCTGCTCAGGGCCCTGGGCGAAGGGGTGGAGGCCCACGGGGAAACCTTCCGCCTGGCAAAACCCCTCCGCCTTTCCTGGTTTGCCCCCCTGTTCCAAGCCCATTACTCCCCCCTTCTGCCGGAAGCGGAGCGGGGCTTGGCCTTGGAGAGGCTCCTCGAGGCCGCCCACCTCTCCGCCCAGGAGGGCGAACCCCTGGTGGAAGGGGATGGCCTTCTAAGGGCCGCCCGTGCCTTCCAGGAGGGAAGCCTGGCCCTCCTAAGGGGTGCGTACCGGGAAGCCCTCCATCGCTACGGGGAGGGCCTTGGGATTTTGGAAAAGGAAGGGCTTCCCTTCCCCGCCACGGCCCTCGCCCTCCTGGCCCTGGCCCAGGAGGGATTCCGCCCAGGGGGCAAGGGGCGGGAAACCGCCAGAAAGGCCCTGGAAAGGGCCCAGACCCCCTTCGCCCGGGAAATGGCCCAAAAGGCCCTAGCCCAAACCACAAAGGAAGAGGAGAAGAAGGCCTAGAATGGGGGGCATGGGGCTTAAGCGGGTGTACCTGGCCCGGCCCAGGGGTTTCTGCGCCGGGGTGGTGATGGCCATCCAGACGGTGGAGCGCTGGGCCGAGGCCTTGCGGCCAAGGGGGGAGCTTGTGGTCTACCACGAGATCGTCCACAACCGGACCGTGGTGGAACGCCTTAAGGCCCAGGGGGTGCACTTCGTGGAGGACCTCGCCGAAATAGAAAGACTTCGCCAAGAAAGACCCTTGGCCGGCACCCTGGTCTTCTCCGCCCACGGCCACCCCCCCGCCGTGCGCAAAAAGGCGGCGGAGATGGGCTTCCACATCCTGGACGCCACCTGCCCCTTGGTCACCAAGGTGCACACCGAGGCCAGGCGCTACGCCCGGGAAGGGTACTGGATCCTCCTGGTGGGGGATTCCGCCGACCACCAGGAGGTGAAGGGCACCTACGGGGAGGCCCCGGAAAGGACCATCCTGGTGGCGGTGCACACCCACGTGGGCAAGGACCCCCGCTTGGCTGATCCCCGTACCGTGGAGGTTCCCGACCCGGAGCGGGTGGTGGTCCTCACCCAGACCACCCTGAGTGTGGAGGACACCCTTAAGACCATAGAAATCTTAAAAAAGCGCTTCCCCAAACTGGTGGTCCCCGCCAGAAAAGACCTCTGCTACGCCACCCAGAACCGCCAGGAGGCGGTCCGGCGCATCGCTCCCCATGTGGATCTCTTCCTGGTGCTCACCAGCCCCCACTCCTCCAACGGCATGCGCCTTTTGGAACTGGCTCAGAGCCTCACCGGCAGGGCCTACCGCCTGGAAAGCGCCCGGGATCTCCGGGAGGAATGGCTTCAGGGTGCCGAGAGTGTGGGGATCACCTCCGCCGCCAGCACCCCTGAGGACCTGGTGCAGGAGCTGGTGGCGCTCCTGCAGGCAAAAAATCCGGGCCTCGAGGTGATCGAGGAAGGCGAGGAGGAGGGCATCGTCTTCCGCGAACCCAGGGCCCTGTCCCCGGAGGAGGTCTTAAGGGGTGTCTGACCACCGCCTTTCCGTGGCCCCCATGGTGGACCGGACGGACCGGCACTTCCGCTACCTGGTCCGCCAGATAAGCCGTAAGGTGCGGCTTTACACGGAAATGACCGTGGACCAGGCGGTGCTCCGGGGAAAGGCCGAACGGCTTCTCGCCTTCCACCCAGCGGAGCACCCCATCGCCTTGCAACTTGCGGGTTCGGACCCCAAGAGCCTGGCGGAGGCGGCGCGGATAGGCCAGGCCTGGGGGTACGACGAGGTGAACCTGAACCTGGGTTGCCCCTCGGAGAAGGCCCAAGAGGGAGGGTTTGGCGCCTGTCTCCTCCTAGACCCCATAAGGGTGGCCGAGATCCTCAGGGCCATGGTGGAGGCGGTGGAAATCCCCGTCACGGTGAAGCTCCGCCTGGGGGTGGAGGGGGAAAGGTATCCCCTCCTCGCCCGTTGGGTGGAACGCTATGGGGAAACGGGGGTCAGGGTGTTCATCGTCCATGCCCGTAGCGCCTTGCTGGGGCTCTCCACCCGGAAGAACCGGGAGGTTCCCCCCTTGCGCCACGACTGGGTCCACCGGCTCAAGGAGGATTTCCCCCACCTCACCTTCGTCCTGAACGGGGGGGTACGCACCCTGGAGGAAGCCCTTCCCCACCTGGAGAAGGTGGATGGGGTCATGATGGGCCGGGCGGTCTACGAGGACCCCTTTGTATTGGCGGAGGCGGACCGGCAGGTGTATGGCCTGGACCACAGGCCAAACCGCCTGGAGGTGGCCCAGCGCATGCGGGCCTATTTGGCGGAAGAGGCGGAAAGGGGCACCCCCCCTTGGGCGGTGCTGAGGCACCTGCTGAACCTCTTCCGGGGACAAGCCGGGGGAAGGCTTTGGCGGCGCCTCCTTTCGGAAGGGCGTTCCCTGGATGCCTTGGACCAGGCCCTAAGGCTTCTTCAGGAGAAAGTAGGCCAGGAGGGCGAGGAGGAAAACCCAAACCCAAAGGGGAATGCGGCGGTGAAGCGGGCGGGGCTGGGGCTTTCCCGTCAGGGGATCTAGGGGGACAGGCGGGCGCATCTTGAGCCGGGTGGCCCGCTTCATGTGGGCCACCATCCTGTCCAGGTCCCCCTTCTTCTTATAAAGGGCCGCCAGGTTCTCGTGGACCAAGGGGTCGTCCGGGGCCAGCTTCAAGGCCCGCTGGTAAAGGTCCAAGGCCGCCTCCAGTTCCCCCCGTTCCTGATAGAGGTTGCCCAGGTTGACCAGGGCCCGGTGGTGCTGGGGATCAAGGGAAAGGGCCTTGTGGAAGTGGGCTTCGGCCTCCTGCCGCCTCCCCTCCCCCACCGCCTTGACCCCCAGGACCACCTCCCTTTCCGCGGCGAACAGGGGGTCTTCCAAACGCTCCGGAGCCTCCTCCAAGAGGCGAAGCCCCGCTAAAAGCCTTTCCTTAGGCCCTTCGGGAAAGCCTTCCGCATAGGCCCTGGCCCCGGGATAGTCCTTGTGCCGAAGAAGCCGCACGAAGTGAAGCAGGGCCTGGGCCTCGAGATCCCCCGCCAGGGCCTTGGCCTCGAGGTCCTTCACCATCCCCTTTAGCCTAAGGCCAAACGGTAAACCCGGCGGTAGGCCTCAGCGCTTTTGGCCCAGGAGAAGTCCTTTTCCATGCCCCTTAGACCCAGGGCCTCCGGCCCCAAGCGGAAAAGGCGCAGGACCCCATAGAGCAGGCCCTCCGGGTGGTAGGTTTGGAAGAGCACCCCCGTGCGCCCGTCCTCAACGGTGTCCTTAAGCCCCCCCACCGCCCGGGCCACGGGAGGGGTGCCGTAGCGCTGGGCGATCATCTGCACCAGGCCGCAGGGCTCAAAGCGGCTCGGAACCAAAAGGGCATCGGCCCCCGCATAGGCCAGGCGGGCCAGGGCCTCGTCGTAGGCCTCCACAAACCGCACAAAGCCAGGGTTCTCCTCCTCCGCCCGCCTAAGGGCCTTCCCCAAGCCCTCCTCCCCCACCCCCTGGACTAGGAGGCGAAAACCCAGCTCCCGCAAGCGGGGGATGGCCTCTAGGATGAGGTCCAGGCCCTTCTGCCCATCCAGGCGGCCCACGTAGGCCAAAATGGGCTGGGCCAGGCCTGTGCGCTGGGAAAGGGCCTTTTGCGCCAGGGCCTTGCCCCTGGGATCCTCCTGGGAGTAGGGAGCGGGAAGGTGGGGGTCACGGGCGGGGTCAAAGACCTCCAGGTCCAAGCCATTCAGGATGCCAAAGAGCTTTTCCCTATGCCGCCTCAGCACCCCGTCCAGCCCCATGCCGAACTCCGGGGTCTGGATCTCCTCCGCATAGGAGGGGCTCACCGTGGTCACCGCCCGGGCAAAGACGATGCCCCCCTTCATCAGGTTCACCTGGCCGAAGAACTCCAGGGCCTCCATATGGAATAGGCTCCAGGGAAGCCCCGTCCAGTGAAAGAACAGGGCGGGATCCACAAGGCCCTGGTGGGCCAGGTTATGGATGGTGTAGACCACGGGCACGGGGGCGGTCAGGGCAAGGAGCGCGGCCGTCCAGTCATGGGCGTGGACCAGGTCAAACCCCCGGGCCACCCGGCTTGCCGCCAGGGCAAAGCGCAGGTAGCGCTCGGCATCGTCGGGGTAGCCGTAGACCCTCTCCCGGTCAAAACCACTCACGCCCAGGAGGAAAAACCGCACCCCTCCCTCCACCCGCTCTCCCAAAGGGGCCCTTTCCTCCCGGCCCGCAAAGGTATAGGCCACCTCCCCTACCCTTTCGGCCACAAGACCCCGGTGCCAAGGCAGAAGAACCCAGGCCTCCACCCCTAAGGGCCTCAAGGCCTTGGGCAAGGCCCCCACCACATCCGCAAGCCCGCCCACCTTTACCAAGGGGTAGGCCTCAGGGGCCACCATAAGGACCTTCATGGTCACAATATAATCGACTATAATGGTCGTATGCGTAGGGTGTCGGTGAGCCAGGCCAAGGCCCACCTCTCCAAGCTCCTAAGGGAAGTGCGCTCAGGGGAGGAGATCCTCATCCTGGACCGCGGCAGACCCGTGGCCAGGCTGGTGCCCGCCGCCTTGCCCGAGGGCCTGGAAGAGCTGGTGCGCCTGGGAATGGTGCGTCCGGGGAGTGGGGAGGTTCTGGACTTTGCCGGAATGCCCCGGATACCCGGGCTGGTGGAGGCCCTTTTGGAGGAGCGCCGGGAGGAAGGATGAGGTTCTGGGACGCCTCAGCTCTTCTTCCCCTCCTGGCCCTGGAGGCCGCCACGGAAAGGATGCAAAGGCTCTATCTGGAAAATCCCCTGGTGGTGGTCTGGTGGGGAACTGAGCCGGAGCTCTTTTCCGCTCTTGCCCGTAAAGCCCGCGAGGGAGTCCTGAAGGATGCGCCCCTGGCCAAAGCCCTGGATCGTCTGGAAAGGTTACAAAGGGCATGGTACGAGGTGTTACCGGGGGAGGAGGTGCGGAAAACCGTGCGCCGCCTCCTCTTCGCCCACCCCTTGCGCACCGGGGATGCCCTGCAGCTGGCTGCAGCCTGGGTGGCCAGCCGGGGACGGCCCCAGGACCTTCCCTTTGTAACCCTGGATCTGCGCTTGGCAGGAGCGGCTCTTAGGGAAGGGTTCCCCGTACTCCCCGACCCGGGGGAAGCCTAACCCCGCCACTCCCCTTGGGGCAGGGGGATAGCCCCCTCGAGGTCCCCCAGGTAGAGGTACGTCCAGGCGGAAAGGGGGCCCTCCTCCGTTTCCACCCAGACCCGAACCCGCCGGTACTCCTCCCCCTCCTCCTCCAGCCCGTCCAGGAGGGAAAGGGCCTCCTCCGGCAAAAAGAGGACCTCCCCGTAGACCCTTCCCTCCCCGGGAACCATGCCGGGATAGGGGTAAGGGCGGTCCCGCCCCTCGGCCAGGTGAAAAAGGCGAAAGCCCTCCACGTGCCCGGGCAGGACCTTCACCACCAGCCCCTCCACCAAAGGGTAGTTCCTTTCCCCCCGCTTCAGGGTGCCGTAGACAAACACCCGCTCCATCACTCGCCCAGGAAGCGGTAGCCCATCCCCACCACGGTTTCAATGAACCGGGGGCTTTGGGGGTTGTCCTTGAGCTTTTTCCGCAGGAGCCGGATATAGGCGTCCACCACCCGCTCGGAGCCCTCAAACTCAGGTCCCCAAACCCTTTCCAAAAGTTCCTCCCGGGTGTACACCCTTCCCGGGGTCTGGGCCAGAACAAAGAGGAGGTTGGTTTCGGTGGCGGAAAGCTTCAAGGGCTGACCCTCCAGGTAGGCCTTCTTGGCCTCCAGGTCCAGCTCCAGGGGGCCGAAATGCCGCCTTCCCTCCTTGCCGCTTCGGCGGAGAAGGGCCTTGATGCGGGCCAAAAGTTCCCTAAGGGAGAAGGGCTTGCCCAGGTAGTCGTCCGCCCCCTCCAATAGCCCCTCCACCCGGCTATCCTCGTCCGCCTTACCGGTTAGGAGCAAAACCGGAAGCATTGGGTCCAGGTCCCGCAAGGCCTTGAGGACCTCGAGGCCCTCCAGGTCGGGAAGCCCCCGGTCCAGGACCACCAGGTCCGGCTTGGCCTTATTCCAGACCTGATGTAAGGCCTCCCGGCCCGTGCGGGCCCAGTCCACCCCAAGCCCCTCCTTTTCCAGAAATCGCTTGACCAGCTCCCCCACCTGGGGATCGTCCTCCACCAAGAGAATCCGCGCCATAATGCCTTCCTGAATACCCCGTTAATCCTAACGCCCAAGAATCACCACCACTCCAGGATACTCCCCTTCCGGAAGCCGCAAGAGCCGGGCCACGCTCTCATCATAAAAGGTTTCCGCCGGGTAGGCGGCCAAACCCTGGCCCACCGCCGCCAAGAGGACCAGGCCCGCAGCATAGCCTGCCTCCAAAAGAGCATACCGGTACCCCCTTAGCCCAAACAAGGCCTCGCTCCGTTCCGGCACCAGGGTGAAGACCAAAAGGGCCGCCGCCTTCCCCAAATCCAGCCCCAAAAGCGCCTCCGACCAGGAGGCCTCCTCCACCTTGGCGGCAATCTGGAAGAGCTGGTGCTCCTTGGGGAAGTAAT
Source organism: Thermus caldifontis (assembly GCF_003336745.1). Classification (NCBI taxonomy): domain Bacteria; kingdom Thermotogati; phylum Deinococcota; class Deinococci; order Thermales; family Thermaceae; genus Thermus; species Thermus caldifontis. The sequence goes on from NZ_QGMX01000019.1 coordinate 9,736, forward strand.
GGTACACCCCAGGGAACACCCCCTCCACCCGGCGCACCACCAAATAGGCCTCCAAGGGGTACGCCTCCCCCGCCGAGGGAAACCCCCGCCTCCCCAAGCGTTCCGCCAAGGGATAGAGGACCTGGGAAAGGTCCTTCAGGGTAAGGGCCGAGCCCACCTCGGGCAAAAGGGGCCTGAGCTGGGAAAGCACCCGGAACAAAGGCGGCCCTCCCTCCTCCCGGAAGGGGGGCAGGGCCTGGGTTTCCAGGGGATTGGCGTAGACCTTAGCCTTGGGCCTCCGCTTTAGGGGAAGTTCCTCCCCTTGGGCCAGGCGGGAAAGGCGGTAGAAAAGCTTACCCGGATGCTTCTCCATGGCTAGAAGCGGTAACCCTTGGGCACCACCACCACCCCTTCCGGGGTAACGGTGAACCCCCGGGCCCGGTCGGCCTCGAGGTCATAGCCGATCTCGGTATGGGGAGGGATCTTCACGTCCTTGTCAATGATGGCGTTACGGATCTTGCAGTAGCGGCCCACCTCCACGTCGTCAAAGAGGACGGAGCGCTCCACCAGGCTGTAGGAGTTCACCCGCACCCGGCGGAAGAGGACCGACTCCCGCACCGTCCCGCCGCTCACGATGACGCCCCCGGCCAGAAGGCTGTTCAGCGCCCGGCCCACCCGCTCCCCCGTCTCGTGCACGAACTTGGCAGGGGGGCTGAAGAGGTTGGCGGTCCTTAGGGGCCATTCGGGGTTGAAGAGGTCAAACTCGGGAATGACCTTGACCAGGTCCATGCTGGCCTCAAAGTAGGCGTCCAGGGTGCCCACATCCCGCCAGTACAGGTTGGGACCCTCCTGGCCGGGGATGGGGTTGCGGTGGAAATCATAGGCAAAGACCCTATACCCCTCCTTGAGGGCCCTGGGGATCACATCCTTGCCGAAGTCATGGCTGGAGGTGCTGTCCCGGGCGTCGGCCTCCAGAAGCTCAAAGAGGGCCTCGGTGCGGAAGATGTAGTTGCCCATGGAGGCCAGGGCCAGGTGGGGCTTGTTGGGTAGGGGTTTGGGGCTTTTGGGCTTCTCCTGGAACTCGGTGATGCGCCAGTCCTCGTCCACCTGCAAAACCCCGAAGCGGCTGGCCTCCTCCACCGGCACGGGGTAGGCGGCGATGGTGATGTCGGCGCGTTTTTCGTAGTGGTACTCCACCATGTGGCGGATGTTCATCTTGAAGATGTGGTCCCCCCCGAAGATGGCCACCGCCTGGGGGGCATGGTTGTGCACCAGGTGCAGGTTCTGGTAGATGGCGTCGGCGGTGCCGCGGTACCACACGGGGCCCAGTTCCTCATAGCGGTACATCTGGGCCGGCACCAGGAGGATGAAGTGGTCGTCCAAAAAAGCCCCGAAACGCCAGTAGCGCTGGATGTGTTCGGTGAGCGACTGGGCCTTGAACTGGGTGAGCACGTAGATGGAGTAGATCCCGGAGTTCACGAAGTTATTAAGAACAAAGTCAATAATGCGGTACTTGGCCCCGAAGGGCACCGCAGGTTTCGCCCGCTTGGCGGTAAGGGGATAAAGGCGGCTTCCCTGCCCCCCCGCCAGGATCATCCCCAAAACCTCCACCTTCACCATAGAATCCCTCCTTTGCCCGCCAGTTTACCCCAAAGCCCTGGGGCAAACGTCCGGGTATAGTGAAGCCCGATGCGGGTCTTCCCCTTGCGCTGGTTCACCCCGGCCATTCATCCCAAGCCTGCGCCCCTCTTCTTCGGCCAGGAGCGGGCTCTAAAGGCCCTCGAGGCCGCCTTCCGCCAGGGGGGGCACGGCTATTTGGTGGGGCCAAGCGGCCTAGGCAAACGAAAGCGCCTCCTCGCCCTCCTGGAAGGGCGCACCTTTCCCAAGGAAGAACTGGTCTACCTGCCCTTGGGGGAGGAAGCCTTTCCCCTTCTTTTCCCCGAGGGCCAAGGCCGGGCCCTGGTGGAAGGGGTGGAGGCCCTCATGACCGAGTTCACTCCCGCCCTATTCCGGGAAAAGGGCTTCCTCTACGCCAAAAGCCTGGTGGAATCCCGCTACGAGAAGGAGGCCGAAGCCCTCCTGAAGGCCTTGGCCCAGGAGGCGGAGGGTTATGGGTTTGCCCTTTTGGAAGGCGAAGAAGGCCTGAGGCTTTCGGGCAAGGGCCCCTTACCCCCGGAGCTTTCCGCCAAGCTGGAGGAAACCGTCTTAGCCTACGTGGACGTGCGCCAGCGCGCGGAGGCGGAGGTGGCCGCCTTGAGGCGGGGTTTTGCCGAGCGCTTCCTCCTGCCCAAGGCCCAGGAATTGAAAGGGCGCTTTCCCCAGGCGGGGCGGTACCTGGACTGGATCACGGAAACCCTCCTGCGGGCGGCCGCCCTCGAGGAAACCCCGGCCCTAGAAAGGCTCCTACCCCGCCTTCTGGTGGAGGGGGGAAGCCGGGTGGTCTACGAACCCAACCCCAGTCCGGAAAGGCTTTTCGGCCACCTGGAGTACGAGATGCAAGAGGGCCACCTCTCCACCCACCTGGGGCTTTTGCGCCCCGGGGCCCTGCACCGGGCCACGGGGGGGGTTTTGGTCCTCGAGGCCCACCGGGTGTGGGAGCTAGGAAGCTACACCCTCTTAAAGCGGGCCCTGGCCACAGGGGAGGTGGAGCCCTTAGCCCCCAGGCCCGAGGTCAAGGGCCCCCGCCTCAAGCCCGCCCCCCTCAAGGCCCAGGTGTTTTTGGTGGGCCCCCCGGAGGTGATCGCCTTCCTGGAGGAGGACGAGGAGTTTTTGGAGCTATTCCCCTTCCGCGTGGAGTTCAGTCCCGACATCCCCTACACGAAGGAGAACGTGGCCTACCTGGGGGGATTTTTAGAGGCCGAGGGGGTGGCCCTGACCCCCGAGGGCCTTTCCGCCCTGGCGGACGAGGCCCGGCGCTGGGCGGGGCATAAGGAACGCCTGGACGCCAGGCTTTACCGCCTTCTGGACCTGGCCAAAGAGGCCTCGGCCCTGAAAGAGCCCGTGGACCGGGATGCGGTGGAAAAGGCCCTCCTGGCAAGGCAGGAGCGGTTCGGCTTGGAGGAGGAGCTTTACCTGAAGGACCTGGAGGAGGGGGTGGTGGCCCTCGAGGTCCAGGGGATGCGGATCGGAGAGATCAACGGTCTGGTGGTGGTGGAAGGCCCCCTGCCCCAGGGGCGGCCGGTGCGCATCACCGCCCAGGCGGGCCCCGGGCGGGAAGGCATCCTCTCCATCGACCGGGAGGTGGGCCTGGGGGGGCAGGTCTTCCACAAGGCGGTCCTCACCCTGGCGGGTTACCTGCGGGGCACTTATGCCAGCCTGGGGGCCCTTTCCGCCACGGTGAGCCTGGTCTTTGAGCAAAGCTATGGGGGCATTGAAGGGGATTCCGCGGGGCTAGCGGAGCTTTTGGCGGTGCTTTCCGCCATCTCCGGGCTTCCCCTGAGGCAGGACCTGGCGGTGACCGGAAGCCTGGACCAGACGGGGAGGGTCCTGGCCGTGGGCCGGGTGGCGGAGAAGGTGGAGGGGTTTTTCCGGGTCTGCCAAACCTTAGGGCTTACGGGAAGCCAGGGGGTGGTGCTTCCCAAGGCTAACCTTCCCCACCTCACCCTGCGCAAGGAGGTGGTGGAAGTGGTGGAGAAAGGGCGCTTCCACCTCTATGCGGTGGAGGGGGTGGACGAGGCCATAGAGCTCCTCTTCGGGCGCAAGGCCTACTGGGTCCACGATAGGGTGCGGGAGGTGCTGGAGCATTTCCAGAAGCTAGAGAAGGAGGAGTGATACCCTTTCCTCTTGTTTCTTGTTTCCTTCGCTAAGCCCCAACGAGATGACGCCTACCGGAGGCCCTTTCCGGGGCCCCCACCCTGGCGCAAGCCAGGGTGGGGTGGTATGATCCCCTTCCTCCCCCCAAGGTGCTCCGTGGGTGCCCAAGGGCGTGGCCCGAAAAAGGATTGGCCGGGGTGGCCCAACCCTACCGCCCCGGCTCTAAAAGCAGAACCTTTTCCCTCTCCACCCGGAAGGCCATGGAAAGGTAGCGGCCTTGGGCCCACCCGGGAAGGAGATCCGCGTAATGGGCGGATAGGAAATGCCCCGTCTGGCCCATGGGGTGGACGAAGAGGGAGGCCTCCGGATTGGCCAGGTCCACGATTTGCCGATAGCTGGGCCCGTGGGACATGAGGAGGGTTTTGGGATCAAAGGGGCCCACGTTCACCGTGTACCGGTCGCCGCCAAAGGGAACCCTACGGTCCGTCCAGCGCCTCAAGGGGGTGTGAGTGAGGACCGCATGGGGGAAGGTGGCCCAGTGCGCCTCGCCCCAAGAGCGGACCTTTAGGGCCTCCTTCCGATCCAAGGCCCTTTCCAGGGCCAAGGTGGCGAAGTCCAGGCAGGACTCCCGGTACTCGGTCTCTGGCTGGTCGCAGTTCTTGTCCCCCTCCTTAAGGGCTCTTAGGAGATACCGAGGCTCGTCCCAAAACTCATCCCCCACCTCTCCCCTCGGCAAGCGGGTGAGCTCGGTATACCAGAGGGCGAAGACCAGGGCCTCCTCCGAGGCCTTGTCCATCACCCCATCCCAGGCCAAAAGCCTTTCCCGCCAGGCCCGGCCTCTTTCGGAAAGGGGATGGAGAAGCTCCAAAGCAGGACGGAAATCCCGGAAGAGGAGGGTCTTCTGGTCCTGCTGGACGGCTTTCATGTCTTCCAGGGAAAGCTTCTCCTTGGAGAGAAGAAGCTCCCGGATGCGCTCCGCCCGGTAGGGCTCGGCCCAGTCGTAGGTGAGGGCGTAAGGGAAGCCCTTGGGCGTGACTTTGTTGTTGGCGGTGACCAGGAAGCCCTCCTTGGGGTTCAGCACCTTGGGCCACTCCTCCGGCTTGCGGTAGCCCAGCCAGTCCCACTCCCCATTGCCCGGCACCGGTACCATCCCGGTGTGCCCCTCCTTGCGGATGGGGAACTTCCCAGGGGCGATGTAACCGATGTTCCCTTCCACATCGGCGTAGACGAAGTTTTGGCTGGGGGCGGAGTAGTGGCCTAGAGCGGCCACGAACTCCTGCCAGCTTTGCGCCCGGTTGATCCCCAGATAGGCCATGAGGATGTGGTCCTCCGCATCCAGGCTCACCCAGCGCAGGGCCATAGGGGTCTTAGGGGGGTCCTCCAGGGCGTCGGTGATCACCGGCCCATAGAGGGTTTCCCGCACCCGCAGGACCTCCTCCTTGCCCCCTTTTAGCCGGATGCGCTCCTCCCTAACCCTGTAGGGGAGGATTTGGCCCTTGTAGCGGTACCCTTTCCCCTCCACGTCCTCCAGGAGGTAGAGGTCCTGCACGTCCGCCCCCACGTTGGTCACCCCCCAGGCGATGCGGTGGTTGCGCCCGATCACGATGCCGGGGACCCCGGGGAGGCTGGCCCCGATGACCCGGTAGCCGGGGGCCTCCAGGGCCATGAGAAACCAAAGGCTTGGCGCCCCCAGGCGCAGGTGGGGGTCGTTGGCCAGGAGGGGCTTTCCCGTGACCGTGCGGCTTCCCGCCACCACCCAGTTGTTGCTGGCCTCCAGGAACCGGGGTGGGGCCAACTCAAGTAAGGCCGCCGGGGCCTCTTCCCGCTCCATGGGAAGCCTTAGGTCCTCCCCTTGCAGGATGGTGGGGGCGTCCTCAGGGTAGGGGGGGATGAGCTCGAGGAGCCTCTGGGGGCTTATCCCCCGGCTTAGGAGGCGGTGGCGCAAAAGCTCCTCCTCCCAGTTGCCACTGAGGTCAAAGCTCATCATCTTGGCCCAGACCAGGACGTCGGGGCCCGTCCAGGGCTCGGGGCGGAACCCCAGAAGGCGGAACTCCGGAGGCAAGGGCGCCCCGCTTCCCAAGAAGGCGTTCACCCCAGCCACATAGGCATCCACCGCCTCTTTTTCCTCAGGGTAAAGCCTCTCGTAGGCCCCTTGGGCCGCCCGGTAAAAGCCCCAGGTGCGCAAGAAGCGGTCCTGGGCCAAGGTGGCCTCTCCCAGCACCTCGGAAAGCCTTCCCTGGCCCACCCGGCGCTGGAACTCCATCTGCCAAAGCCTCTCCTGGGCGTGGACAAAGCCTTGGGCAAAGAAGAGGTCCTGTAGGCTCTGGGCCCGGATGCGCACCACCCCCTTGGCATCCCGCCCCACCTCCACCGGGGCATCCAGGCCCTTTAGGGCCATACGCCCTTCCACCTGGGGCAGGGAAGCCCGCAAGGTCACATAGGCCCCCAAGGCCAAAAGGCCAAGGGCGGCAACCGCCAGCCCCAGAAGCCAGGCTAAAACCCGCAAGAGGCGTTTCATAGTTGGACCGAGTATACCACTTAGCCCAACGCTCAGGGGCTAAAATGGCCCCATGCGGCTCGAGTTCCTGGAAAACGGCCCCATCCGGCTAGAGGGAAAACGCTTCCGGATCCGGATGGGGGAAAGGGAGGAGGTCTTGGAAAGGCCCCGGGTTTTCCTGTGCCGCTGCGGAGGCTCGGTCAATAAACCCTTCTGCGACGGCACCCACAAGAGGATCGGCTTCCAGGCCCCGGGCGGGGTACTGGAGGTGGAAGACTGACCCGCTGGTCATCCCCGGCCCCAAGGGGTACACTCGGGGAGCCATGGGCGAGATGCGCTACCGCAAACTGGGCAAGTGGGGCCTGAAGGTCTCGGAGATCTCCCTGGGGGCCTGGGTCACCTTTGGGGATGTGGTGAAGGACAAGGAAACCATCCGGGAGATCGTCAAGATCGCCTACGAGGGCGGGGTGAACTTCTTTGACAACGCCGACGTCTACGCCCGGGGCCTGGCGGAAGAGGTCATGGGGGAGGTGCTCAGGGAGTTTCCCCGGCACACCCTGGTCCTCTCCACCAAGGCCTACTGGCCCATGTCGGAAGACCCCAACGACCGCGGCCTAAGCCGTAAGCACCTTCTGGAAAGCATCACCCAAAGCTTAAAGCGCCTAAGGACCGAGTACGTGGACCTCTTCTTCGCCCACCGCTATGACCCCGAGGTGCCCATGGAGGAGATCGTCTACGCCATGCACACCATCGTGGAGAAGGGCTACGCCCTCTACTGGGGTACCTCGGAGTGGCCCGCCCCCCGGATCGCTGAGGCGGTGACCTTCGCCCGGGAAAACGGCCTCCACCCGCCCGTGGTGGAGCAACCCCAGTACTCCATGCTCTACCGCGAGCGGGTGGAAGGGGAGATCCTCCCCGAAGCCCAGCGCTTCGGCATGGGCCTGGTGGTCTGGAGCCCCTTGGCCATGGGCATGCTCACCGGACGGTACGACCAAGGCATCCCGCCGGAAAGCCGCTTCGCCCGCTACCCCCAGTTCGCCGAGCGCTTCCTCACGGAGGAAAACCGGAGGAAGGTGCAGAAGCTTAAGGCGGTGGCGGATGAGCTGGGCCTCACCCGCACCCAGCTGGCCCTTGCCTGGGTGCTCAGGCTCCCGGGGATCACCAGCGCCATCACCGGGGCCACCCGGCCGGAGCAGATCCGAGAAAGCCTGGGGGCCGCTGGGGTGGATCTGCCCAAGGAAGCCCTGGAGCGGATTGAGGCCATCCTGAAAGGCGAGGCGTAAAGGGGCCTATTTCGGCGCCGGGGCCAGCCCCAGGTGGATCCGTAGCCTGGGAGTTGTATGGGGCCTTTCCGGATACCTGATCCCCCACGTGCGGGAAGCGGAAACCCTTCTCCCCGACGCCAAGCCGGACTAAACTGGCCTCCATGGACACCCTGGAAGCCTTAAGGCGCCTTTTCCCGGGCAAGGTGGACGCCTCCCCCTCGGAGCGCCGCCGGCATGGGCGGGACGAGGGGTACCCCGAGGAGGGGGAGGTCCTGGCGGTGGTCTACCCGGAAAGCGTGGCGGATGTGCAAGAGGCCTTGAGATTTGCCAGGGAAAAGGGCCTGGCGGTGATTCCCTTTGGGGCGGGGACCAGCCTCGAGGGTCACCTTTACCCCCTTAAGGAAACCTTGAGCCTGGACTTCAGCCGCATGAACCGCATCCTGGAGGTGCGCCCCGAGGACTTCCTTTGCGTGGTGGAGCCTGGCCTCACCCGCAAGGCCTTAAACGAAGCCCTCAAGGGCACGGGGCTATTCTTCCCCGTGGACCCCGGGGCCGACGCCACCTTGGGCGGCATGGCCGCCACCAATGCCAGCGGCACCACCACGGTGCGCTACGGGGGGATGCGGGCCAATGTTTTGGCCCTCCAGGTGGTCTTGGCAGGCGGGGAGGTATTGGAACTGGGCCGGGGGGTGCGTAAGACCAGCGCGGGCTACGACCTAAAGGACCTCTTCATTGGCTCGGAGGGGACCTTGGGGATCATCACCCGCCTCACCCTTAGGCTCCACCCCCTGCCCGAACACATCCACACCTTAAGGGTTTTCTTCCCCGGGGTGGAGGAAGCCGCCTTGGCCAGCTACCGGGTGATGGCCAGCGGGCTTCCCGTGGCCCGGCTGGAGCTACTGGACGAGCTGGCCCTCAGGGCCCTAAACCGCCACCTGCAAGCGGGCTTTCCCGAGAAGCCGGCCCTCTTTTTGGAGTTCCACTCCTCCACCAAGGAGGCCCTGGAGGCGGAAAGCGCCCTGGCCCTGGAGATCATGCGGGAGGAGGGAGCCCTCGAGGTGGAGGCCGCCAAGACGGAAGAGGAGCGCCGGCGCCAGTGGGAAGCCCGCCACCAGGCCTACTGGGCCTTGGTGCACCTCTTTCCGGGGCACCGCTTCGTGATCACCGATGTGGCCGTTCCCCTTTCCCACCTCCCCACCATGGTGCGCTACGCCCAAGGGCTTCTAGGGGAAATGGGCCTTACGGGAAACATCCTGGGCCACGTGGGGGATGGGAACTTCCACACCCTGGTGCCCGTTCTCCCCCAGGACTACCCCAAGGCGGAAGCCTACGCCGAGGCCTTGGTGCGAAGGGCCTTGGAGCTTGGCGGCACCTGCACCGCCGAGCACGGGGTGGGGCTAAGGAAGAAAAAGTACCTTCCCTTGGAACACGGCCCCGCCTTGGATTGGATGCGAAAACTAAAGGCCCTCTTGGACCCCGAGGGGCTTTTGAACCCGGGCAAGGTGCTTGACATAAGCTTTTCCCCTGGCTATAGTTAAGGATGGCGACGCGGGGTGGAGCAGCCTGGTAGCTCGTCGGGCTCATAACCCGAAGGTCGCGGGTTCAAATCCCGCCCCCGCAACCAAAAGAGGGCCCAGACCCCATGGGGTCTGGGCCTTTCCCTTACCCTGGGGGCATGGACTGGGAGATCCAACAAGACCCTGAGCGCCTGGTTAAGACCTTCCGCTTTGCCAACTTCCAAGAGGCGATGGCCTTCGCCAACAGGGTGGGGGAACTGGCAGAGGCCCAAAACCACCACCCCCGCCTCACCCTGGAGTGGGGACGGGTGACGGTGGAGTGGTGGACCCATAGCGCCGGGGGCATCACGGAAAAGGACCGGGAGATGGCCCGCCTCACCGACCTCCTAGGGTAGCCTAGGAAGGGTATGGAGGCGCGCACCCTAGAGCTGGTCTTCCCCGAGCACACCAATCCCTTAGGCGCTGCGTTCGGTGGCTTCGTGCTGGGCCTCATGGACAAGGTGGGCTCCTACGCCGCCGCCAGGAGGGCCAGAAAACCCGTGGTGACCGTGGCGGTAAGCAGCGTGGAGTTCAAGGTACCCATCCGCACCGGGGACCTCCTGGAGGTGGTGGCCAAGGTGGTGCGGGTGGGGCGCACCTCCTTGACCGTGGAGGTGGAGGTCTACAAGGAGCGCTTTGGCCAGGAGAACGGCCGGGTGCTGGCCACCAAGGGGGAGCTCACCTACGTGGCGGTGAACGAGAAGGGCCAGCCCGTGCCCGTGGACTAGCCATGCCCGAGCTACCCGAGGTGGAAACCACCAGGAGGAAGCTCCTTCCCCTCTTCCTGGGGAAGAGGCTTCTTGCGATCCAGCACCAAGACCCCCTTCGCTACCGGAACACGGAGCGGGCCCTTGGCCAACGGGTGGAGGACCTCTGCCGCCGGGGTAAGTTCCTCCTCTTTGGCCTCACGGAAGGGTGGGAGATGGTGGTCCACTTGGGTATGACGGGGGGCTTCCGCCTGGAGGAAACCCCCCACACCCGGGTGGTCATCCGCCTCGAGGACCGGGAGGTCTTCTTCCACGATCCTAGGCGCTTTGGCCGGATCCTTGTGGTGCGGAAGGGAGAGTATGGGGAAATCCCCCTCCTCTCCCGCCTGGGCCCGGAGCCCCTTTCGGAGGAGTTCCGGTTCCCCGGGTTCTGGGAAGGGCTGAGGCGAAGCCAAAAGCCCCTCAAAGCCCTCCTCCTGGACCAGCGCCTGGCCGCCGGTGTGGGGAACATCTACGCCGACGAGGCCCTCTTCAGGGCCCGCCTCTCCCCTTTCCGCCGGGGGCGGGAGCTTGGGGAGGAGGAGGCCCAAAGGCTTTTCCTGGCCCTTAAGGAGGTGCTGGCCGAGGCGGTGGCCCTAGGGGGAAGCACCCTTTCCGACCGCACCTACCAGCAGCCCGATGGCCTTCCGGGGAGCTTCCAGAAGGAACACGCCGTCTATGGGCGAACGGGCCTTCCCTGCCCCGCCTGCGGCGCACCCATCGCCAAGAGGGTGGTGGCGGGAAGGAGCACCCACTACTGCCCGCGGTGCCAAGGACCCTAGCCCACCCGCCCCCTGCCCCGGTCCAGCAGGTAAAAAATGACCCCGGAAAGAAGGGCCAAAAGGGCGGCTATGGCCAAGGCCTCCCGGAAAGGAGCCTCCCCGGGCCGGCCCAGGCGCTCGTAAATGGCCAGGGTCAGGGTGGTCCACTCGGGCCGCCAGAGCACCAGGCTGGCCCCAAACTCCCCCAGGATGGCCGCCAAGGCCAGGGCAAGCCCGGATTGCAAGGCGGGAAGGACCAAGGGGATCTCCACCCGGAAAAAGGCCCTAAGGGGCGTGGCCCCCAGGACCCGGGCCGCCTCGAGGAGGCTCGGGGATAGGCTGCGCAAGGCAGGTAAGAGGGCCCGGGCAAGGAGGGGGTAGGCCAGAAGGGCATAGGCGGCAAGCAGGAGGAGCAGGGAGCCCCGAAGCTGGGGGTAGGCGAGAAGGTAGCCGAGGCCCACCGCCACCGGGCTCACCATAAGGGGAAAAAGGCCCAAAAGGTCCATGAGGGGGTTCCTCCGGGCCGCCGCCGCATAGGCCACCCCCAGGGGTAAGGCCAAAAGGAGGGCCAGAAAGGTGAAGCGGAGGCTATTTCCCAAGGCTAGGGAAAGGGGGGTGAAGTCCTCCGAGGCCCAGGCGGAGGCCAAGGCCCCCAGGTCCAGGCGCAGAAGAAGCCCCCACAAGGGGGCAAAGAGGAGCAAAAAGAAGACCCCTAGGCCCAGGGCGTAGGCCCAAGGGGGAGCGGGGAGGAGGCCTCCTGGTGGCAGGGGGTAGGGCTTGAGGCAGAGATAGAGGGCCACAGCCAGGGCCAGGGTGAGGATCTCCAGGAGCATCAGGGCGCTGGCCTCGGGAAAGGCCAGGCGGTAGGCCAAGAGGGTATAGACCTCCACCTCGAGGGTGGCGTACCGGGGCCCGCCCAAGAGAAGGGGCACCCCAAAGGCGGAAAAGGCGTAGATGAACACCAAAAGTCCCGCAGAGCCCAAGGCGGGAAGGATCAGGGGAAACCCCACCCGCAAAAACGCCCTAAAGGGCGTGGCCCCCAGGACCCGGGCCGCCTGCAAGGGGCCCTCCAGGTTCAGGGCCACCGGCAGGAGAATCCTTAGGGCCAGGCCCAGGTTGTAAAACACCGCCGCCAGGAAGAGGAGGGCCTTGGTGCCGTAAAGGTCCACCCCCAAAAGCCCCCTGGGCCCCAGGAGGGCCAAAAACCCCAGGGCCACCACCGGGGTAGGCAGAACGAAGGGCAGGGTGGAAAGGGCCAGGAAGACCTCCCTTAAGGGGAAGCGGCGGCGGAAGGAAAAGGCCAGGGGTAGGGCCAGAATCAGGGTCAGGAGGGCGGAAAGAACCCCGTACTCCAGGCTCCAAAGGTACCGCTCCCAGTAGTAGGGGTTCGTCAGGGCCCTGGCGAACCCCTCCCCCACCCCCAGGGCCAGGATGCGCCCCAAGGGGTAGAAAAGGGCCAAGCCCAGGAAGAGGAAGACCAATAGACCCCCGTAGGCCATGGCCCCCAAATGCCCTCTCCTCCTGTTTCGTTCTCTAAGCCGCAACGAGATGATGCCTACCCGAGGCCCTTTCCGGGGCCCCCACCCTGGCGCAAGCCAGGGGGTGGTATAACCCCTTGGCGCGTTAGCGCCGGGAACGGCGCACCGCCTCGGGGCTTTGCCCTTGGAGGACCACCTTGGTCCATTCCTCAATCCAGCGCTCCCGGTTCTGGGCCATGGCCTTAGGGTCCAGACGCACGCTCCCCAAGGGCTCTGGGGCAAAGCGGAAGACCTCAGGAAGCCTTGCCTCCCGGCGGGCCGGGTACATCCACATCTCCGTGGGAATGTTCTCCTGCACCGGCTTAGAAAGGAACCAGTCCACCACCTTCCTGGCCCCTTCCAGGTTCTTGGTCCCCTTCAGGATCCCCACGAACTCCACCTGGAAGAAGGCCAGCTCAGGGAAAAGGTTCCCCGTGGGGGGCTCTTGGTACTTCCCCTCAGAGTAGTAGACCTCGGCGGCGGGGCTGGTGGTGTAGGAAACCACCAGGGGCCTATCCCCCTTGTAGAGGGTGAAGTGGGTGTAGTAGGCCTCGCTCCAGCCCTTGGCCACCCGCACCCCCCCATCCCGAAGCCGGGCCCAGAAGTCCAGGTAACCGTCCTCGCCAAAACGGGCCACCGTGGTCATGAGGAAGGCCAGGCCCGGGGAGCTGGTGGCGGGGTTTTGCACCACCAAAAGCCTGGCGTACTCGGGCCGGGCGAGGTCGTCGGGTACCTTGGGCAAGGGCCGGTCCTTGAAGTAGGCCCGGTGGTAGTTCAGGCTCACCCAGCCGTAGTCCACGGGCAGGGCACGAAGGGTGGGGTCCAGAAGCAAGGTGGCCTTCAGGTTGCGGATCTCCGGGCTGCGATAGGGAAGTAGGATGTCCGCCTCGAGGGCCCGGGAAAGAAAGGTGTTATCCAACCCATAGATGACGTCGGCGATGGGGGCCCCCTTGGTGAGGATGGCCCGGTTCAGGGTCTCCCCGGCATCCCCCCCCTTGAGGAAGCGGAGCTTCAGGCCCGTTTCCCGCTCAAACCGGGCGATGAGCCCCTTATCCAGGGAAAAGCTGCTGTGGGTGAGGACGGTGACTTCCTGGGCAAAGCCCAAAGCCAAAAGGACCAGCAAAGACCAAAGCCTTAACATACAACCCCTCCTTGTCACCGGGAGGGGCCTTGGTCACCTTCCCTACGCCGGCATTACCCGGTTCAGGTTCCAAGGGTATTTCTCAGCCCCATGGGAGGAGCACCCCCGGTGACGCCTAGAGTTTACCACCCTCCCCGGCCCCAGAAGGGCAACCCAGGCCCCTTTCACACCCTCCAAGGAGCCAGCAGGCCCTCGAGGCTCTCCCGAAAGACCTCGCCAAAGGCCTCCGGCTGGTCGATCCAGGGGTAGTGCCCGGCCTCCGGGACCACGCGGATGGGAGCCCGAAGGCGCTCCGCCACCTCCTCGGCGTAGGGGTAGCTGGTGCCGTCCCTTTCCCCCACCACCACCGCCACCGGCTTGCGGCTTGGGGTAAGGTGGGGGGTATAGTCCAGCCGCCAAAGGCCGTTTCTCAGGAACGCCCAGGCGGGCGTGTCGGGGCCCAGGATGCCCGAGCCCTCCGCCACCCACTCGTACTCCAGGCGGCCATGGGGGGTGGGGAACATGAGGCGGTCAAAGAGAGCCTTGGGCTCCGCCTTCTGCAAAGCGGCCCTCAGGTTTTCCTCCGGATCCCCCAAAGGCTCCAGGCCCGCCGCCTCCGCCAGCCTTGCGGAAAGCCAGGGGAAGCTCACCCATGGGGCCAGCAGGAGGGCCCCATCCACCTCTGGGTAGCGGCGAAGGAGCCCCAGGGCCACCAGGGCCCCGAAGCCGTGGGCCAGAAGGTGAAACCGCTCGATCCCTAGGGCCTCGGCCAGGGCTAAGGTGTCCTCCACCAAGGCGTCCACGGTGAAGAGCCTCGGGTCTTGGGGAAGCTCCAGGCTCCGGCCCGACCCCCGCTGGTCAAAGTAGATGACCCGGAAATCCTCCAGGTAGTCCTGAAGCCCTTCCCTAAGGGCATAGGCGTTGCCCCCAGGCCCGCCGTGGAGAACGAGGATGGCGGGGGCATGCTCGTCCCCCACGTCCTCCACGTAGAGCTCCGCTTCCCCTACGGGGATGTAGCCGATTTCTTCCCGCATCCCCTATAGACTACCCCATCCTGCAGGGTAAAGGCCCAAACCTTAACCCCGGGGAGGGCCTGGGCCTTTCCCAAGGCCTCCTCCCCGGCGCCGAATACCTCCAGAAGCCACACCCCTTCCCCCTCAAGAAGCCAAAAGGGGTAGGGAAGCTGCCGGGCTAGGGCCAGAAGGGCCCCCTTGTCCTTCCCCTCCACGAAAAGCACCCTCATCCCTTCCCCCAAAGGCGGTGGTAAAAGAGGATCTCTGCGCTCTCCTCCAAGGTGGTGAGGAGGCTATAGGCTTCCAAAAGGGCCTCCTCGGGCTTTTCCTTAAGCCCTATGGCAAAGGCCCCGTGCCCCCTTAAGAGGCAGGCCCGGTGCTCCTTAAGGGCCTCGGCCACGGCCATGGCCGCCTCGAGGGTGGCGCTCGCGGTTTTGGGGGCCAGCACCGGCACTTCCTTTAGATAGTACTGGCCCTCGAGGTCCAGGGGAACAAGAAGATCCAGGTGCAGGGAGAGGGCCACCGCCACCCGGGGGTGGGCATGGACGATGGCCCGGGCTGGGGTCCTTAGGTAGACCTCCCGGTGGATAACGCTTTCCACGCTGGCCCCTTGGGGAAAGGGACCCTCCAGGGGCACCTCCACCAGGTCCTCCGGGGTAAGCCTCCCCTTCTGCACCCCGCTTTTGGTGATGAGAAAGCCCTCCTTGGTGCGCACGGAAAAGTTCCCCGCGGTGGCGGAGATGAGCCTATGGTGGAAGAGGTCCTCCCCCACCTGACGAAAGACCCCATAAAGCCGGGCCAACATGGCCCCATTATGGCGCACTCCCGGCCCTAACAGGGCCACCGGGCAATGCCCTTTATCGGGGTCCGGCAACGCCCTGGAAAAAGGCCTTATACCCTTTCCTCTTGTTTCCTTCGCTAAGCCCCAACGAGATGACGCCTACCGGAGGCCCTTTCCGGGGCCCCCACCCTGGCGCAAGCCAGGGTGGGGTGGTATTACCAGGGTCCTGGGCGGAAGCCAGGGAACCCGTCCCCCATGGGGTGGCCTTAGGCCTGTTTGCCGGGCTGCTCCCGGCGAGCAGGGCGGCGAAGGGCGGGCTCCTTGGCCTCCACCGCCTCCTTCCTGGCCTCCTCGATGGCCTTGAGGGTCCTTTTGTCCACCACCTGGGTGAAGCGGACGAAGTCGCTTCCCGTGCCGGCGGGGATCAGGCGGCCCAGGATCACGTTTTCCTTAAGGCCAATGAGCTCGTCCTTCTTGCCGGCGATGGCCGCCTCGGTGAGCACGTGGGTGGTGTTCTGGAAGCTGGCGGCGGAAAGCCAGCTCTTGGTGGAAAGGGCGCTCTTGGTCACCCCCATGAGGAGGGGCTTCCAGGCCACCGGGGTCTTGCCCTCGGCGATGAGCCGTTCGTTCAGGGCTTCCACGTCCCACTTCTCCAGGACCTGGCCCTCCAGAAGGCGGCTATCCCCGGGGTCGGTGACCTCCACGTACTTGAGCATCTGCCGCACCACGATCTCGATGTGCTTGTCGTGGAGCTTCACCCCCTGGGCCCGGTAGACCTTTTGGATCTCGTCCACCAGGTAGCGCTCCACCGCCTCGGGGCCCTTGGCCTCCAAAAGCTGGTGGGGGTCCACGGCCCCGCGGGTTAGGGGCTGGCCGGCTTCCACATAATCCCCATCCTTCACCACCAAGCGGGCATCCTTGGGGAGCTTGTACTCCTTGGAAAAGCCTTCAGACTCCACGAAGACCGAAAGCCTCTCCTCGGTTTCCTCAATGCGCACCACCCCGTCGATCTCGGAGATGACCGCCTTGGCCTTGGGCCTGCGGGCCTCAAAGAGCTCGATGACCCGGGGCAGACCCTGGGTGATGTCGGTACCCACCGCCACGCCACCCGTGTGGAAGGTGCGCATGGTGAGCTGCGTGCCGGGCTCGCCGATGGACTCCGCCGCCACCACCCCCACCGCCTCGCCGATGGACACGGGCCGGGCCATGGAGAGGTCGTAGCCGTAGCACTTCTGGCACACCCCGTAGCGGGTCTGGCAGGTGAGGGGGCTCCGCACCGGCACCTCCTTGATCTCCCCTGCCTCCGCCGCCTTGATGAGGAGGGCCACGTCCTCGAGGGTCAGGTACCGCCCTTCCTCCAAGCGTTGGCCCAGGACCTCCACCTCCCGGGCCAGCACGCGGCCATAGAGGCCGGACTCGATGTCCGAGCGCTTCCTCAGGCGCAGGGTGCGGGTGACCTCGTCGGGCTGGAAGAGGGGCACGGAGATGAAGTTGGTGGTGCCGCAGTCCGCCTCCCGCACCACGATCTCGTGGGCCACGTCCACCAGCTTCCGGGTCAAATACCCGGAGTCCGCGGTCCTAAGAGCGGTGTCGGCCCCACCCTTGCGGGCCCCGTGGCTGGAGATGAAGTACTCCAAGACGGTGAGGCCCTCCCGGAAGGAGGAGCGCACCGGCACCTCGAAGGTCTCCCCCGAGGGTTTTTGCATGAGGCCGCGCATGCCGCAAAGCTGGCGGATCTGCTGGGGGTTACCCCGGGCCCCGGACTGGGCCATCACGTAGAGGGGGTTGAAGGGGTAGTTCTCCTCAAAGTTCTTGAAGACCGCCTGGGTGACCTTTTCCGTGGTCTCGGTCCAGAGCTGGATCACCTGGTCGTAGCGCTCCCGGTCGGTGAGGAAGCCCATCTCGTAGGCCTGCTCGATCTGCCGGAGCTTCCTGTCCGCCTCCTCCAGGTACCTCTGCTTCTCGGGAGGGATGACGGCGTCGTCGATGCCGATGGTGATCCCGCTGGTGGTGGAGAGGGTGAAGCCGTAGTACTTGAGGGCGTCCAAGAGCCTTGCGGTCTTCTCAATCCCCAGGCGCAGGAAGGACTGGTAGACCAGGTCCTTGAGGGAGTTCTTCTCCTGGGGGACGTCCATCTGCAAAAGCTCCTGGGCCACCTTCTCGTCCCCCACCGCCTCGCCCACGATGCGGGCGAAGAGGACCCGGCCTGGGCTAGTCTCCAGCCGCTTGCCCAGGTAGCGCACCGTGACCACGTCCTGCAGGTCCAGAAGGCCGTGGGCCACCGCCAAAAGGGCCTCGTCGGGGCTTGCGAAGGCGAACTTCAAGCGGCCCACGCTGGTCTCCCTGCCCGCCACCTTGATGGGGGCGTTTAGGGCCACCTCCCCCCGCTGGTAGGCGGCCAGGGCCTCCTCCACCGTGGCGAACTCCCGGCCCGCCCCCTTCTTCTCCCGGCGCACCTGGGTGATGTAGTAAAGCCCCAGGATGATGTCCCGGCTGGGCTTGGCCAGGGGCTCCCCGGAAGCCGGGGAGAGGAGGTTGTGGGCGGAGAGCATCTGGATGCGGGCCTCCGCCTGGGCGAAGGAGGAGAGGGGCACGTGCACCGCCATCTGGTCCCCGTCAAAGTCGGCGTTGAAGGCCTCGCACACCAGGGGGTGGAGCTGGATGGACTGCCCCTCCACCAGGACCGGCTGGAAGGCCTGGATGCCCAGGCGGTGCAGGGTGGGGGCCCGGTTCAGGAGCACCACCTTGCCGTGGATTACCTCCTCCAGGGCATCCCACACCTCGTCCTTGATGTCCCGCTGCCTTTCCAGCATCCGGCGGGCCGCCTTCACGTTGGGGGCGATGCCCTTTTCCTCCATCTTCTTAAGGAGGAAGGGCTTGAAGAGCTCCAGGGCCATGCGCTTGGGCAGGCCGCACTGGTGGAGCTTGAGCTGGGGCCCCACCACGATCACGCTTCGCCCCGAGTAGTCCACCCGCTTGCCCAAGAGGTTCTGACGGAAGCGGCCCTGCTTGCCGGAGAGGATGTCGGTGAGGCTCCTAAGGGGCCGTTCGGAGCCCGGGTTGGTGACGGGAGAGCCGCGGCGGCCGTTGTCGATGACCGCATCCACCGCTTCCTGGAGCATGCGCTTCTCGTTGCGGATGATGATCTCCGGAGCCCCCTGGGCCAGGAGCTTCTTCAGGCGGTTGTTGCGGTTGATGAGGCGGCGGTAGAGGTCGTTGAGGTCGCTGGTGGCGAAGCGCCCCCCGTCCACCTGCACCATGGGCCGGAGGTCGGGAGGTAGCACGGGGACCGCCTCCAGGACCATCCACTCCGGGCGGTTGCCGGAGTCCAGGAAGGCCCGGACCACCTCGAGGCGCTTCCTGGCCTTGGCCCGCCGGGCCCGGGAGGGGTGCTTCATCTCCTCCAAAAGCTCGGCCTCCAGCTTCTCCAGGTCCAGCTCCTTCAGAAGGGCCTGGATGGCCTCGGCCCCCATGCGGGCGTCGATGTCGTAGGACTCCACCACCCGCACCACGTTCCGCACCAGGTCCACCTCCACCCGGCCGTAGATCTCGCTCTTGACCTTGCCCCCATCCGCCAGGACATCCCCCGGGGCCACCCGGTCCCCGGTGGTCACCTCCACGTCGTCCTCAAAGGGGTAGAGGCGGGCCTTCATCACCACGATGCTGGCGGGCTCGTGCAGGTGGACCACCCCCTCGGCCTCGGCGATCACCTCCTCCTCGGGGTCAATGGCCGCCACCACCTTCTCCCCCGCCTGGACGTGGGCCCCTTCGGGCACCACCACGTTCATGTGGGGGGCCACCGCATAGTCCTTAGGCTCCGTCCACTCCAGGAAGAAGGTGAGGTAGACGGTATCCCCCTCCTCCTCCGCCTCCACCTCCTTGGCGCTCATGTGCCGGGGCATCCGCAAAAGCCCCCGCCCTTCCGCCAGGGGCTGGCCCTTTTCCACCACCTCCCCCTGGACCACCAAGGGGGCAAGCCCCACGGGGAGGAAGTAGCGGGCCACGGGCTCGTCGTCCTTGAGCAGGGTGAGGAGGTGGCCCTCCTCCAGCCCCTTCAGCTCCACCACCCCCTCCTCCTCCGCCCGGAAGAGGTAGGGCTCGGGCAGCTCGGCCAAGACCTCCCCTGGCCTATAGGCCTCCTTCTCCACCCAGGCGGAGAG
Organism: Thermus caldifontis; assembly: GCF_003336745.1. Lineage (NCBI taxonomy): Bacteria > Thermotogati > Deinococcota > Deinococci > Thermales > Thermaceae > Thermus > Thermus caldifontis. The sequence continues at coordinate 28,884 of NZ_QGMX01000019.1, forward strand.
GGGGAGGCGGAGGCCTGCCCGCTCCTTGCGCAGGTAATCGATCCGCACCCGCCGGGGGAAGCGGTAAAGGGCCACCCCATCCATGCGGCTCACCACCCCGGGGAAAAGCTCCTGCCCCTTCACCACCTCCTCCCCGTCCTTGACCAGGGCGTCCACCCCTTGGGGCAAGGGGTAGGTTTCCTGCTTGCCGTAGCGGAGCTCCCGGTACTCCTCGTCGGTGAGGAGCTGCCGCTTCTGCACCAGCACCCCATCCAGCACCGCCCCCTTGGGGTCCAAGACGATGTACTTGCTGAAGTAGAGGACCTGCTCCAGCTCGGTGGCGGAGAGGTCCAGAAGGGTCCCGATCTTGGAGGGCACGTCCTTCACGAACCAGATGTGGGCCGCCGGGGTGGCCAGCTCGATGTGCCCCATGCGGTAGCGGCGCACGATGCTCTTGGTGACCTCCACCCCGCAGCGCTCGCACACCTTGCCCTCAAAGCGCTGGCGCTTGTACTTGCCGCAGGCGCACTCGTAGTCCTTGGTGGGGCCGAAGATGCGCTCGTCAAAGAGCCCATCCCTCTCGGGCTTCAGGGTGCGGTAGTTGATGGTTTCGGGCTTCTCCACCTCCCCGTAGCTCCAGGAGCGGATCTTTTCCGGAGAGGCCAGGGCGATGCGGACCTTGCGAACTTCCTTTTTCATTCTTCCTCCGCTGAGAGCAATCCCGCTTCTTCCGTGCGGTTTACCGCTTGGACGCCAAGCCCTCGAAGATGTCCACGGGGTTATCCCGCTCATCCAGGGTCTGCACGTCCAGGGCCAAGGCCTGAAGCTCCTTTACCAGAACCCGGAAGGACTCGGGTACGCTGGGCTCGGGCACGTCCTCCCCCTTGATGATGGCCTCGTAGGCGGCGTTGCGGCCCTCGATGTCGTCGGATTTCAAGGTGAGCATCTCCTGCAGGGTGTGGGCGGCCCCGTAGGCCTCGAGGGCCCACACCTCCATCTCCCCAAAGCGCTGGCCGCCGAACTGGGCCTTGCCACCCAAGGGCTGCTGGGTGATGAGGGAGTAGGGGCCAGTGGAGCGGGCGTGCATCTTGTCCTCCACCATGTGGTAGAGCTTCATGATGAACATCTGCCCCACCACGATGGGGCCCTCGATGGGCTCCCCGGAGCGGCCGTCGTAGAGGACCACCTTGCCCTGGGTGAAAAGCTCCCTAAGCTGCTCCTCCGGGCTCTTGCCGGGGCTCACCAGGCCCAGCTTCTCCGCCCGGGCCAGCACCTCCAGCTCCCTCTTGTCCACCCCGAAGCCCTCCTCCTTGCGCTTGCCGAAGTAGAGGTCAAAGGCCTCGGCCAAAAGGGCCTTGATCTCCGGCTCCGTGGCCCCGTCAAAGACCGGGGAGATGTACCGCTGGCCCAGGAAGAAGCCCGCCAGGCCCAAGTGGGTTTCCAGGATCTGCCCCAGGTTCATCCGGCTGGGCACGCCCAGGGGGTTCAGGATGATGTCCACGGGGGTGCCGTCCGGCAGGTGGGGCATGTCCTCCACGGGGAGGATCTTGGCCACCACCCCCTTGTTCCCGTGGCGGTTGGCCAGCTTGTCCCCCACCTGGAGCTTGCGCTTTTGCGCCACGTAAACCCGCACCACCTCCCGCACCCCGGGCTTCAGCTCCACCCCGGGGTCCCCCCGCCTCAGGCGCAGGGTGCCCACCACGATGCCCCCCTCGCCCGGGGGAACCCTCAAGGAGGTATCCTTCACGTCCCGGGCCTTATCCCCGAATATGGAGCGAAGAAGCCGCTCTTCGGGAGAAGGTTCCTGTTCCCCTTTGAAGCTGGTACGGCCCACCAGGATGTCCCCGGGCTTCACCTCAGCCCCGATGCGCACCACCCCTTCCTCGTCCAGGTCCCTCAGGGCCGCCTCGGAGAGGTGGGGGATATCCCGGGTGATGCGCTCCGGGCCCAGCTTGGTGTCCCGGGCCTCGATCTCGTAGCGCTCGATGTGGATGGAGGTGTAGAAGTCCCGCTTTAGGAGCTCCTCGCTGATGACGATGGCGTCCTCAAAGTTGTAGCCGTCAAAGGGCATGATGGCCACCAGGACGTTCTGCCCCAGGGCCAAGAAGCCCTCCTCGGAGGCGGGGCCGTCCGCCAAAAGGTCCCCCTTCTTTACCCTCTGGCCCACGGTCACCCGGGGGCGCTGGTCCAAGGCGGTGCCCTGGTTGGAACGGGCAAAGCGGCGCAGGGCGTACTCCACCAAGCGGCCGTCCCCGTAGCGCACGGCGATGCGGCGGCCATCCACCGCCACCACCTCCCCGTCCTCCTCGGCGTACACCGCGGCCAGGGAGTCCCGCACCACCCGCTCCTCGAGGCCCGTCATCACCACCGGGGCCTGGGCGCGGATGAGAGGCACCGCCTGGGTCTGCATGTTGGAACCCATCAGGGCCCGGTTGGCGTCGTCGTGCTCCAGGAAGGGGATGAGGTTGGTATTGACGGAAAAGACCTGCTTGGGGCTCACGTCCATGAACTCCACCTCCTCCGGAGCCACGATCACCGGCTCCCCCCGGCGCCGGGCCACCACCCGATCGGTGGCGATCCGGTTCCCCTCCAGGGGGGTGTTGGCCTGGGCGATGGTGTAGCGGTCCTCCTCGGTGGCGGTCATGTAGACCACCTCGTCGGTCACCACCCCACCCCTCACCCGGCGGTAGGGGGTGCGGATGAAGCCCAAGGGATCCACCCGGGCGTAGGCGGCCAAGGAGGTGATGAGGCCGATGTTGGCCCCTTCCGGGGTCTCCACCGGGCAGATGCGGCCATAGTGGGTGCGGTGCACGTCCCGCACGTCAAAGCCTGCCCGCTCCCGGGTGAGGCCCCCAGGCCCCAAGGCGGAGATGCGCCTTTTGTGGCGCAGGGAGGAGAGGGGGTTGGTCTCATCCTTGAACTGGGAAAGCTGGCTGCGGCTGAAGAACTCGCGGATGGCCGCCTCGAGGGGCCGGTTGTTCACCAGCTTGGCCGGGGTAAGGGTATCGGCGGAGCCCATCACCATCCTCTCCCGCACCCCGCGGGCCAGGCGGCTTAGGCCCACCCGGAACTGGTCGGCCATGAGCTCCCCCACGGTGCGGATGCGGCGGTTGCCCAGGTGGTCAATGTCGTCCACCTCGTGCCCGGAAACCCCGGCCATCAGGGCAAAGAGGTAGCGTAAGGTGGGCAGGAAGATCTCGTCTTTGAACTCCCCGTCCTCAAAGCGCACCAGGGTGCGGCCGGAAAGCCCCACGCCCAGCTTCTCCTCCGCCTTGTACCGCCCCGCCTCCCCCAGATCGTACCGCCTGGGGTCGGCCAAAAGGCCAAAGAGGTAGGCCAGGGCCTTGTCCTTCTTGGGGGGATCGCCGGGGCGGAGCAGGGTAAAGAGGCGCACCAAGGCCTCCTCCGGGCGCATGGCCAGCACCGCCTCGTCCAGAAGGCCCCCCAAGGGTTCCCCGTAGGCCCCAAGCTCCCGGTTCAGGGCTTCCGCATCGTAGCCCAGAACCCTGAGGAGGAGGATCAGGGGGAACTTGCGCTTGTTGACCTTCATGGAAACGGTGCCGTTTTGCTCCACCTCCAGGTCAATCCAAGGCCCCCGCTTGGGCAAGGGGATGATGCTGGCCACGTAACGCCCGGGCCGGGCGGGGTCCGGGGTGAAGTAGACCCCGGGGGAGCGGTGGATCTGGGAAACGATCACCCGGTCGGCCCCGTTGATGATGAAGGAGCCGTCTTCGGTCATGAGGGGGATGTGGCCCAGGAAGACCTCGTCCTCCTTGATGAGCCCCGTGTCCTTGTGGATGAGCTGGAGGCGGGCGTAGAGGGGAGCCTGGTAGGTCAGGTCCTTCTCCCGGCACTCGTCCTGGGAAAAGGGCGGCTCCCCGATGCGGTACTCCAAGAAATCCAGGACCATACCGCCCTTGCCCCTGTCCCCCTCCTCCACGGGGAAGGTCTCCTTGAAGGCCGCCTGGATGCCCACATCCTCCCGTTTATCCGGGGGAACATCGGCCTGGAGGGCCTTTCTATAGGACTCCACCTGGATTTCCGTCAAAGGGGGAAGGGGTATAACCTCTCGGATGCGACCGAATCGCTTAATCTCCATGCGTCACCTCTGGGAAAGCGGGCCGCCCGAGGTAAGCTAACAGGGTTCTTCCGCAAGGGGGCCTCCCCTTGCGGCGGCTGGCTCTTACCGTGCTCCCTTGGCCCGACCAAAGAGCACAAACCTTAGCTTATAGGGCAGTGCCTTAAGCCGTCAAGCCTACCCGACCCTGGCCTTTTTGCTCCTACCGTTCCACCTCCACCTTGATTTTATAGTTCCCCCGCCGGGTTTCGCCAAGCACTTCCAAAAGCCTAAGGCTTCCTAAGCCCTCGGCCAGCAGGGTATCCCCGGGGGCCATCTCGTCCTTGGGCGAGGCCACCTTGCCCTTTAGCCGCACCTTCCCCGCCCTCACCCCTTGAGCGAAATAGCTACGGGAAACCCCAAAGCCCTTGGCCCCCACGGCGTCCACCCTTAAAGAAGGCACCACCAGGGTGCGCACCCGCTCGTTCGCCGCCCGCAAGGCCCCTTCCGGAGGTGGAAGGAGGGTGTAACCCGCCTCCTCCAAGGCCTGCTTCCCCTTGGCGGACACCGCCACCAGGTGGCCTTCGCCAAAGGCCTCCTGGTCCCCCATGGCCTCCCCCAAGTCCGGGGGTTCCTTCTCCAGGAAGACCACCGCCACCGGATCGTGCACGGAAGGGACCTCCGGGGGATACAGCACCGCCACCTTCCTCTTTGCCAGGGGGAATCCCCCGAAAAAGGCCACCTTAAGCCCTTCCATCCGGGCCCTTTCCTCCAGAAGGGCCTGTTCCTCCGGGTCCAGGAAGCCGGTTTCCACCACCCGTCCGCCCCGGGCCCGCTTCAGGTAGGCCATGAGGTCCGCCACCAGGAAAGATGATACCCCAAGGGAAGGGGCAAGGCTTAGGGAAGCCCTCCGCCTTGGAAAAGGCCGGGCTGATCTCCCCAAGCCTCTCCTAGCGAATGCCGGCCAGGATGGGCTTTGGCCACGGGGCGGCACATGACCCCCAAGCCCTTCCCCTCCCCATCCTGGGGCGGATCCTCGAGGTCTGGCACCCCCTACTCCGCGCCCTCCCGGACCACAAAGCTTAGGCGGGCGCTGGCCCTTTCCTCCCCTTCCACCAAGGCCCTAACCGCCACCTTGCCCAGGCCCCGGCGGAAGAGGAGAAGCTCCCCCTCCAGGATCAAGGTATCCCCCGGCACCACGGGCTTTTTGAAGCGGGCCTCCTCCACCCCCACCAGAAAGACCAGGCCCCCGGGTTTGAAGCCCGGCTGCCGGGCGATGGCGCCCACCGCCGCCTGGGCCATGGCCTCGAGGATCAGCACCCCGGGCATGATGGGGTAGCCGGGGAAATGCCCCTGAAAGTGGGGCTCGTTGAAGGTGACGTTCTTCAGGGCCCGGAAGGTCCTCTCATCGGCATGAAGAACCCGGTCAATGAGGAGAAAAGGGTACCGGTGGGGCAGCAGGCGGAGAATCTCGGCGATCTCCACCGCTCACCTCTTAAGCACGTCGTCCGAGGAGAGGATGGTGTCCTCCAGCACGTGGAGCATCTCCAAGGCCTTGCCCGTGCCTAGGGCCACCGCCTCAATGGGGTTTTCCGCCACCACCACCGGCACCCCCGTGGCCTCCTGCAGGGCCACGTCCAAGTTTTTGAGAAGCGCCCCGCCCCCGGTGAGGAGAATCCCCCTCTCGTAAATATCCGAGGCCAGCTCGGGGGGTGTGGTTTCCAAGACCGCCTTAACCCCCTGGAAGATCTTGTCCAAGGGTTCCTTCAAGGCCTCGGCCACGTCCTCGGCGGGAATCTCCGCCGTCCGGGGAAGGCCGGTGATGAGGTCCCGGCCCCGCACCTCGGCCACCTCCTTCTCCTCGCCGGGAAGGATCTTGGCCCGCCCCAGCTGGATCTTGAGCTCCTCGGCCGTGCGCTCCCCGATGAGGAGGTTGTACTTTTGCCGCACGTAGCGGATGATGGCCTGATCCATCTCGTTGCCGGCGATCCTCAGGCTCTCGGAGCGCACAATGCCCCCCAGGGAGATGACGGCGATGTCCGTGGAACCTCCCCCAATGTCCACCACCATATTGCCCGTGGGCTCGGCCACGTTGATCCCCGCTCCGATGGCCGCCGCCAAAGGCTCTTCTATGAGGTAGACCTTGTGGGCCATGGAGGAAACTGCCTGCACCACCGCCCGCCTCTCCACGTCGGTGACCCCCGAGGGCACCCCCACCATGACCCGGGGCCGGAAAAAGCGGCTCATGGGGGAAAGAACCTTCTGGAGGAACAAAAGAAGCATCCGCTCCGTGAGGGCATAGTCGGCGATGACCCCGTCCTTAAGGGGCCTCACCGCCACGATGTTCCCGGGGGTGCGCCCCAGCATGCGGTAGGCCTCGGCCCCCACCGCCTTCACCTCCCGCTTCCCCTGCACCACCGCAATCACGGAGGGCTCGCGCAAGACGATCCCCTTCCCCCGCACGTAGATGAGAACGCTGGCCGTTCCCAGGTCGATCCCGATGTCCTCGCCCTTCAACATAATCGCCCCATTCTACTCAAGGAAGGGACCGGTAGCGGACCCTCTGGTCCTCCACCACCGCCACGCCCCCTCCTTCCAAGTACCTCTCCACGTTAAGCAAAGCCTCCAACCCCTTGGCCCTCAGGTAGGGGACCCACTTAGGACTCAAACACACGTCCACCACCACCTTCAAAGGACCACCTCACGCCCTTCGGCAAGGTAGGCGGCGAAGTCCAAGGCCGCCTCTAGATCCTCCCGCTCCAAATAAGGGTAATCCTCGAGTATCTCCTCAGGAGTCTGGTGCTTGAGGAGTTGGAGGAGGGCGGCTACGGGAAAGCGCATACCCCGAATGCAAGGCCGCCCTCCCATAACCTCCGGGTCCACGGTGATCCGCCTACGCCAGTCCATGCTACTTAGCGTACTCCACCGCCCGGGTCTCCCGCACCACCGTCACCTGCACCTGGCCCGGGTAGTTCATCTCCCGCTCAATGCGGCCTGCGATCTCCCGCGCCAGGAGGGTGGCCTTGGCGTCGGTGATCTTGTCGGGTTTGACGATGACCCTAACCTCCCTTCCCGCCTGGACCGCAAAGGCGGTTTCCACCCCAGGGAAGGAAAGGGCGATGCGCTCCAGGGCCTCGAGGCGCTGCAAGTACTCCTCCAGGCTCTCCCGCCTGGCCCCGGGCCGGGCGGCGGAGAGGGCGTCGGCGGCCGCCACCAAAACCGCATACACGGTTTCCGCATTCTCCGGGTCGTGGTGGTGGGCGATGCTGTCTATGACCTCTAAAGGCTCCCCGAAGCGGCGGGCCAGGGCAATCCCGATCTCCACGTGGCTTCCCTCCACCTCCCGGTCCACGCTCTTGCCGATGTCGTGAAGGAGCCCTGCCCGCCGGGCCAAGGCGGCATCCAGACCCAGTTCCGCAGCCATGATGCCCGAGAGGTGGGCCACCTGCACGGAGTGCTTGAGGACGTTTTGCCCGTAGCTGGAGCGGAAGTGAAGCCGCCCGAGAAGCTGGATGAGGCCGGGCTTGAGCCCCACCACCCCCGCCTCCAAAGCCGCCTCCTCACCCCGCTCGTAGATGAAGGTCTTCATCTCCTGCTTGGCCTTTTCCACCACCTCCTCAATGCGGCTTGGGTGGATGCGCCCATCCTTAAGGAGCTCTTCCAGAGCCATGCGGGCGATCTCCCGGCGGATGGGGTTGAAGGAGGAGAGCAAGACGGCCTCCGGGGTGTCGTCAATGATGAGGTCTACCCCGGTCAAGGCCTCAAAGGTGCGGATGTTCCGCCCCTCCCGCCCGATGATCCGCCCCTTCATGGCATCGGAGGGGATGGGCACCACGGAGACCGCCAGCTGGGCTGCGGTTTCCGAGGCCTGACGCTGCATGGCCTGGGCCAGGATCTTCTGGGCCTCCCTGCGGGCCTCGAGGCGCACCCTCTCCAAAGCCGCCCGCACCCTTTGGGCCTTTTCCTCCTCCAGCTCCCGGTCCAGCTTCTCCAGGATGAGGCGCCGGGCCTCCTCCGGGGAAAGGCCCGCCACCTGGTAAAGCCGCCTTTCTATCTCCCCTTCCCGCTCCTGAAGCTGGGCTTCCCGGGCCCTTAAGGCCTCCTCCCTTTGGGAGAGGGATTCCTCCAGGGCATCCAGCTTCAGGGCCCGGGCGTCCAAGGCCTCACCCCGCTTGGAAAGCCTTTCCGCTTCCCGCCTAAGTTCCTCCCGCTCCCCCTTGAGGCGCTCCCTTTCCGCCTTCAGCTCCTCCTGCAGGGCTTTAAGCCTTTCCCGCTCGGCCTTAAGCTCCTCCCGCTCGGCCCTTAGGCGCTCCTCCGCCTCCTGCAAACGTTTCTTGGCCTCCGCCTCCAAGGCCTCCGTGCGGCGTTTGAGCTCCGATTCCAGCTCCTGGCGCAGGGCCTTGGCCCGCTCCTCCGCCTCCTGGCGCAGGGTTTTAGCCTCGGCCCGGGCCGCCTCCAGGATCTCCTTGGCCTCCTTTCGGGCCGCCTCGAGGGCCTCCTTGGCCTCCTCTCGGGCCGCCTCCAGAAGCCTTCTGGCCTCCACCCCCGTGCGGTCCTCCCCCTTGCGCCTAAGGAGCAAGGCCCCCAAGAGGACCAAGACCAGGAGAAAAAGCCCCAGGTCCAAAAGGGTCAGGGTCATCTACTCCTCCCCTTCCTCGCTTCCCGCCAGCACCACCTCGTGGGCCCTCTCCAGCACCTTGGCCCGGATCTCCTCCAAAAGCTCGGGCCGCTCCCGAAGGTAGTCCGCGGCCTTCTCCTTACCCTGGCCCAGGCGGGCCTCCCCGTAGGAGAACCAGCTTCCCGCCTTCTCAATGACGCCTGCGGCCACGGCCACGTTCACCAGGTCCATCACCGGGTCCAAGCCCTTGCCGAAGTAGATCTCCAGCTCCGCCTCACGGAAGGGCGGGGCCAGCTTATTCTTCACCACCTTCACCTTGACCCGTATGCCCACCGCCTCGTTGCCCACCTTGATGGGCTGGCCGCTTTTGCGCACGTCCAGGCGCACACTGGAGTAGAACTTAAGGGCCCTGCCGCCAGGGGTGGTCTCGGGGTTGCCGTACATCACCCCCACCTTCTCCCGCACCTGGTTGATGAAGATGGCGGCGGTGTTGCTCTTGGAAAGCACCGCGGTGAGCTTGCGCAGGGCCTGGCTCATAAGCCTGGCCTGCAGGCCCACGTGCTGATCCCCCATCTCCCCCTCGATCTCCGCCTTGGGCACCAAGGCGGCCACCGAGTCCACCACGATCACGTCCACCGCCCCCGAGCGGGCCAGAAGCTCCACGATCTCCAGGGCCTGCTCCCCGGTGTCGGGCTGTGAGACCAGGAGGTCTTCCACCTTTACCCCCAGCTTCTGGGCGTAAAGGGGGTCTAAGGCGTGCTCCGCATCCACAAACGCAGCTACACCCCCTTGCTTCTGGGCTTGGGCGATGATGGTGAGGGCCAAGGTGGTCTTCCCCCCGGACTCGGGGCCGTAGATCTCAATGACCCTTCCCCGGGGAATGCCCCCGATCCCCAAGGCCAGGTCCAGGCCCAAGGAGCCCGTGGGGATCACGTCCACCTGCAACTTGGGCATCTCCCCCAGGCGCATGACCGCGCCCTTGCCGAACTCCTTCTCAATGGTCTTGAGAGCGTTCTCCAGCGCTTTCCTCTTGTTCTCGTCCATGCTCACCTCGCAAAGGGAACTTTTCCAAAATGGTATAGACGGGCCCCTTGGGCTTAAGCTCCGAGCGCACCAGGGCGAACTCCGTCACTGGCCACTCCAGGCCGAAGACCACCGGGGGCACCCGGGGAGCCGGGGCCTTGCGCCGGGCCAGGGTGATGTGGGGCTTAAAGGGCTTGTCCCCACCGGCCAGGAGAGCCTCCTCCCCCAGGGTTTCCCGAACCCCCTCCCGAAGCCCTTCCGCCAACAGGGCGAACCCTTCTCCTTCCGCCTTGGCAAACCAGACCCTTGGGGTGCCCTCGTTGGGAAAGTAGCCCGTGCCCCGGATGCGGGCGGTAAAAGGGGGATGAAGCCGCCCAAGGCGGTGGCCCAAGGCCAGGAGATCCGCCAGGTCCCCTTCCGGCCTTTCCCCCAGGAAAAGAAGGGTAACGTGGAGGTGGTGGGGCGCCACCTCCCTCCACCCCTTGTAGCGGGCCACCCTTCCCTGAGCCTCCACCAAGGCCCGCTTCACCTCTTCAGGAAGAAAGATCGCGTAGAAGAGCCTCATGTTAGGAGTAAGGCCAAGGCGGCATACACGCTTCGGAGCCGCACGGTCTCCCGGTCCCCGGGGAAGCGGTAGCGGCGCACCTCCGTCCCCTTAGGCCCCGCCAGGGCCACGAAAACCGTGCCCACGGGTTGATCCTCCAAGGGGTCCGGCCCCGCCACCCCCGTGGTGGAAAGGGCATAGGTGGAACCGAAAAGCACCCGACTGGCCTCCGCCATGGCCTTGGCCGTATCGGCGGAAACCGTCTTGGAGAGGAGTTCCTCCGGCACACCGAAGCGGGCCTTGGCCCCTATGGAATAGGATACCACGCCCCCCAGGTAGAAGCGGCTCGCCCCGGGAAGGCGAGTGATCTCCGCCCCCAAAAGCCCCCCGGTGAGGCTTTCCATGGTGGCAAGGGTGGCCCCTTCCAGCTCCAGGCGGCGCTTCACCGCCTCGGCCAAGGTCAAGTCCCCCTCCCCCCAGACCTCCTTAAGAAGCCTTTTCTTTATCCTGTCCGTCAGGTCCGCCACCAGGTCCTCCCGGCCCCTCACCACCACCTCCACCCCCTGGAGCTTGGGGTAGGTGCCCACCTCCACCTCCCCGTTCCGTTTAAAAAGCTCCCCAAGCCGCTCCACGATCTCCGACTCCCCGATGCCCCAGGTCTTTAAAACCCGCTTGGCGTAGGGGCGGCGGGGGAGATTCAGCTTGGGCAAGACCTCCGCCCACATGGGCCGCCACTCGGGCGGGGGCCCAGGGAGGAGGATCAGGTCCTTCCCCCCTTTGCGCACCCACCAGCCGGGGGCGGTGCCCCGGGGGTTTTTAAGCCAGGTGGCGGAGGGGATCTTCAAGGCCTGCTTGCGGTTCGCCTCGGGCATGCTCCGCCCCCGGGTCCGGAAGAGGGCCTCTATTTCCGAAAGCATCCCCTCGTCCAGCTCCAAGGGCTCCCCCAAGGCCTCAGCCACCGCCTCCCGGGTCACGTCGTCGGGGGTGGGGCCTAATCCCCCGGAAAGCACCAAGAGCCTGGCCCGTTCCCAGGCCTGGGCCACCTCCCGGGCCAGGGGCAGGGGTTCGTCCACCACCCTGAGGGTCCTTTCCACCTTGAGGGCGTAGGCCTCGAGGCTCCTGGCGATCTCCGCCGTGTTGGTGTCCAGGGTCTCCCCGTAGATGAGCTCCGTGCCTACTCCGATGATCTCCGCCCGCTCCATATAGCCTCCTCTAAGGGCCAGGCCTCCACCCGAAAGCGCCCCCCATCCCCTGCCACCACCGCGCCCAAGGGCACCTCCCGGCGCACCACCCCAAAGCCCAAAGCCCCGTAGGGGGTGGCCATAACCCGCTTGGCCTCCCCCACCTCCCGCCCCTCCCAAAAGAGGGGCAAGGGGCTTTCCCCCTCCCGGTAAGGAGGGAAGGATACGAGGCCCGCGGGGCGGTGGTGCACCTCCTTCCCCTCGAGGCGGGCCATGATCTCCTGGCCCACGTAACACCCCTTGCCGTAGTCCACCAGGTGAAGAAGCCCCACGCTTTGGGGCAGCTCCCCCCGGATGTCGGAAAGAAGGTAAAACCCCTTGAGAAGGGAGAAAAGGGGATAAAGGTCCTGCGGGTAAGCCTCCCCCATCTCCTCGGCCACCTCCTCCCGGCCATGGGCATAAAGCCGGCGGTAGAGGGGGAGGTCCAAAAGCTCCACCTGATCAAAGACGATGTAGCGCCTAAGCCGGGCCCTTAAGCCCTCCAGGGTACCCCAGGGGGCTAGGAGAAAGCCTTCCGGATGCGGAAATACCGTGGCCGCCTCCTCAATCTGGCCCCGATGGTTGAGGAAGAGGGCCCCCAGGGGCCCGGATAGCCGCCTCAGGTCCCGGGTGCACTGGCCCTGGAGAAAGGAAAGGGCATCGGGCCCCCGCACCAGCAAAACCCCGGGAAAGGCGAAATACCCCTCGCCCGCCAAAGCCCTTTCCAAAGCCTCCTCCATGCTTCCCATTATTGACCAAAGGGTCAGATAGGGGGAGAATGGCCAAGGTGCGCCTCTTCTGGGGCTCCTTCCTGGCGCTTTTCCTGGTGGGCGTGATCGTGGCCCTGCCCGGGGCCGCCCTCCCCCAGTGGCGGGCACGCTACGGTGTGGGTGAGGAGGTTTCCTGGTTTTTTACCGCCCTTCTCCTGGGCCTCCTCCTGGGGATCCGCCTGGCCCAAGGGGGAAGGCGCCACCCCCTTTTCCCCGCCGCCCTTGGGCTTGTGGGCCTGGCCCTTTGGGGGACGGCCCTGGCCCCCACCTTCCCCTTGGTGGTGGCCCTGGCCTTCCTCCTGGGGCTCGGGGAAGGGGTGATGAACGTCCACGGCAACAGCCTGGTGGGCGAGCTTGACCCCAGAAGGCGGGTGGAACTCCTCAACCGGGTGAACGTGGCCTTCGGCCTAGGGGCGGTCTTCACCCCCTTCGCCCTCACCCTTTTGCCCTATGCCGGCGTGCTCACCCTAGCCGGCCTCCTGGCCTGGGTGGGGGCCCTCCTCCTTTGGCAGGCGCCAGCGGTAAACCAGGCACCCAGGGAACGCGGGCCCGGGCTTTGGCCCTTCCTGTTGGTGGTGGCGGTCTACACGGGCTTGGAAGGGGCCTTGGCCGCCTGGAACCGGGCTTATCTGGAGCACCTGGGCCATTCCCCGGCCCTGGGCGGCTTCCTCCTTTCCCTGTATTGGCTTTTCCTAGCCCTGGGCCGCCTCTTTTTGGCCAGGCGGGTGGCGCAGAACCCCTTAGGCGCCCTAAAAGGGCTTCTCCTTGGGGTCCTAGCCCTCCTCACCCTCAACCTCCTCCCCGCCACAGCCCTCCTTTTTCCCCTGACCGGTTTCCTCCTGGGCCCCCTTTTCTCCACCCTTTTTGCCCTGGTGCAGGCCCGATACGGCCACCGGGCCCTGGGTGGATTGCTCTATGCGGGGGCCACAGGAAGCACCGTGATCCCTGCCCTTTTTGCCCTGTTGCCCACCACGGGAATCCCCTATGGGCTCCTCTTCCTGGCTACGGCCCTTTTCCTCTTGATCTCCAGTCTGGAACGGAGCGTGGTCTATGCTTAAGGCCCTGCTCTTTGACCTGGATGGCACCCTGGCCGACACCGACCCCCTCCACCTCCTGGCCTGGCGGGAAGCCCTGGCGCCTTTTGGCATCCAGGTGGACGAGGCCTTTTACCGCCAGCGCATCTCTGGCCGGCTCAACCCGGATATCGTGAGGGATCTTTTGGGGCTGGAAGGGGAGGCGGCTACCCGGCTTGTGGAAGCCAAGGAGGCCCGTTTCCGAGCCCTGGCCCAGGACCTAAGGCCCACGCCCGGCCTTCTGGAGCTTCTGGAATGGGCCTGGGCCCAAGGGCTTAGCTGGGGCGTGGTGACCAATGCCCCTAGGGAGAATGCCCTTCACGTGCTTAAGGCCTTGGGTCTGGAACCTCCCCTGCTGGTCCTGGCGGAGGAGGTGGGCCGGGGCAAACCCGACCCCCTGCCCTACCGGGTGGCCCTGAAAAGGCTAGGCATCCTCCCAGAGGAAGCCCTGGCCTTTGAGGACTCCCCCTCGGGGGTAAAAAGCGCCGTGGGGGCGGGGATAGCCACCTACGGGCTTCTTACGGGGCACGAAGAGGGAGGGCTCCTCGAGGCGGGAGCGAAGGGGGTTTTGCGGGACTTCCGGGAAGCCTTAGCCCTCCTCTAGGGCATACCTCCCGAAGGCCTCCTCGTCAAACCGGGCCTCCACCAGGTCCTCCCAGTAAAGCCACCCCTGGCGGAAAGGGGGGAAGTCCAGGAAGCCCCCTTCCGCCTTGAGGTGGAAGGCCAGCTCGTTGGGCTCGGTAACCCCCTGCTGAAAGGCCAAAAGGGCGGACTGGTAGGCGCCAAAAGAGGTTTGCGCCTGGCTTCCCACCATGGCCCGTTTGCCCTTTTCCCGGGCTAAGGAGAGCATCTCCAGGGTCCAGGTGACCCCGGTGCGGGCCGGCTTCAGGTTCAGGATGTCAAAGGTGTCCAGAAGAAGCTCCCGGCGAAGGTCCTTGGGGGTCATGGCCGAGTCGTCGGCGATGAGGGGAAGGATCTTCTTCTCCCTGAGCTTTCTCCTGGCCTCCACCTCCTCTATGGGCAGGGGCTCTTCCACGTAAAGGAGGCCCATCTCCTTCCAGGCCATGAGGTAGGCTTCCGCCTCCTTAGGCGAAAGGGTTTCGTTGGCATCGGCGTAAAGCTCGGCCTCAGGGAAGGCCTCCTTAAGGCGGGCGATCTTCCGGCCATCCTCCTCCAGGTTCCGGCCCACCTTCACCTTGAAAACCCGCACCCCTGCCCCGTAGGCCATGCGGGCGTCGGAGAGCATCTCCTCCTCCGAGGCTATACCCAGGATGTAGGCGACCCGCACCCGGTGCTTGGCAGGCTTCAGGACCTGGTGTAGCTCCTCCCCCTCGCTTCTCGCCCAAGCCTCCCAAAGGGCCAGGTCCAGGGCCCCCTTGAGGCCCAGGTTGCAGGGAAAGGCCTCCAAGGCTGCACGGATGGCCTCCTGGTCGTCCGCCTCGAGGCCCACAAGCTTGGGCCTCAGGTACTCGAGCCCCGCCTTAACACTCCCCAGCGTCTCCCCGTAGATGGTGGGGCGGATGGCCACTTCCGCCCGTCCCAAGGAGCCATCGCTGAGCTCCACCTGCAAAAGGGCGTGTTCCAAATGGGCCAACTCCGAGGCCTTGCCCCAACGCAAAGGGGCCTTTAGCGGGATGCGAAAAGGGATCAGCCTGAGGTGGCGGATACTGGCCATGAGGCCATTTTAGAGGCCAAACCGCTTGAGGAAACCCCTAACCGCCTCCGTCTCCTCCTCCAGGGAAAGCCTTTCCGTGTCCAAGATTAAGGCCCGGGGGTGGTCCCCAAGGAGGCGCAAGGGGCCTATGGGATCGTAGTTCCGCTTCTCCTCGGCCACGATTTTCAGCTTGGCCAAGACCTCCTCCCAAGGGGCCAGGGCCAAGGCTTCCTCCAGCTCCCCAGGCGACAAAACCCCTTCCGCCAGGGCCTTGAGCTCCCCCATCTCCTCCGGGCGTAGGGCCACCCGGTCAAAGGCGTCTTGGCGGGAAAGAAGCCTTTTAAGCCGAGTGGCCTCCCGGGCGTGGAGGATCACGAAGAGGGCCTTGGGCAGGTGGGCCAGGGCATAGGCCACCTCCGCCTCCCCCCTAAGCCCATCAAAAAGAAGGGGGAAGCGGGGCTCCACAAACCCCCGGGCCAGGACCTCCGCCACCCCCCCGGGGAACTCCTCCCGGAAGCGGCGGGTCAGGCGGAAGCGCTCCTCCCGGGGAATGGGAGGGGTTGCCCCGTAGCGGGGAAGGACATAGAGGTCCACCAGCTCCCTGCGGTCCGGAAGCCGGGGAAAGCCCAGGGCCTCCACCAGGGTGCTCTTCCCCACCCCGGTGAGGCCCACCAGGATGAGGAGGGGGTGGTCCTTCAAGGGGGCGAGGCCAGGGTGGGGCTCGAGGGAGAAGGCTACTAGAGGAGAAGCAAGCATGGGGGGATTGTAAGCTAAGCCAGGTTTGTTGTACAATATGTGTGGACCAGAGTTATCCCGTATACATTGACCTAACTACGCCGAGCCTTGCCAGAGGAGGTGACGCAAATGAAAAGGCTGTTCCGCTTTCTTAGAGACTGTCGTAAAACCCTCCTTATCCAGCCTAAGCGGCCCTGGCCAGCCGCTTCACCAGCAAGCGTATCATGCCTAAATACATCCAGGCTTCCGTTACCTCAGGGTGGTACTCGTAATCCTTCCCCAGCCGTCGGTTTCGT
>NZ_QGMX01000020.1 GCF_003336745.1 Thermus caldifontis
ACAAGGTAGCTGTACCGGAAGGTGCGGCTGGATCACCTCCTTTCTAAGGAGCAAGCAAGGCCCGTTCCTGCGCTTTCAAGACCCCGTGGTCTAGCGGTGTAAACCCCCGGCAGGGGGTTTTTTTTCTGGGAAAGACCGCCCCCCGCCCTTGGGCGGGGGGTTTTCCTTGGGAAGGGCTAGAATCCCCTCACGTTCAGGAAGGGCTCAGGGTGGGGTTTACCCGAGGTATTCTGCCAACCTGCGGTGCTCTCGGCGTTTTGCAGGAGGGCCTCTTTCACCTGGGCTGGGGTGTAGCTGGGGTAGCGGGAGAGCACAAGGGCAGTGGCTCCGGCCACATGGGGGCTTGCCATGGAGGTGCCGCTGATGGTGTTGTAGCTGGAGGTGGAGGAGTTCCAGGTGGAGAGGATGGAGACGCCCGGGGCTGCAATGTCCACGTCAGGTCCGTAGTTGGACCAGGAGGGCCAGTCGTCTTGGCTGTTGGTGGCGCTTACGGTGATGACCTCGTCGTAGGCGGCGGGGGTATGGTTGGCGGCGTTGTCTCCCTCGTTGCCGGCGGCCACCACCACGGTGATCCGGTAGTCGCACACCGCCTTTTGGATGACGTTGTGGAAGGCGTTGCTGGAACGGGTGCTGGGGCAGTACTGACCGTCTTGGTCGTCGGTGCCGCTACCCCCCAGGCTCATGTTGATGACCTTGGGCTTGCCGCCGTTGTTGTGGCTGATGACCCAGTTGAGGCCCTGGACGATGCCGCTGGTGGAGCCAGAACCGGAGCCAGACAAGATCTTCACCGCCCAAAGCTCGGCGGCGGGGGCGACCCCTAAGACGCCCACGCTGTTATTCACTGCGGCTACCGTGCCCGCCACGTGGGTGCCGTGGCCGTTGTCGTCATCGTAAGCGGTGCGGCACTTGCCCCGGCACTTTACCACCGCATACCCCCCCATTAGGTTGGTGAGGTCCTCATGCCCCACCTTGATCCCGGTGTCCACCACGTACACGGAGACGTTGGCCCCCTTGGCGGTGGTGGAGGGGGCGCCGATGCGCTCCACGCCCCAGGGGATGGTCTGGGCGTAAGCCCTCACCTCCTGGTCCGGGGTCAGGGCGTAGACCCGGGGGTCTTGGGCCAGGCGCTGGGCCTGGGCGGGGGTGAGGTTGCGGAGGATGACGGCCCCCAGGGCCTCGAGGCGGTCCTCCGCCGGCACGGCGAGGCCATGGGCCCTTTCCAAAGCGGCAAGCCGCTCATGGAAGCGCCCGGCCACACCTGGGGAGGCCATGGGCTCCAGGATGGCGATGTAGGTCTGGCCCGGTTCCCTAAAGGCCTGGGGGCTTAGGGTGTCCTGCTGTTGGCACGCGGCCAGGGCCAGAAGGCTTAAAGCCAGGATGAGCTTTTTCATACTCCCTCCTTGCGGTACGCCGCCAACTTTATTTCCCCCAGGTCAGGGTTGTCAAGGCCTATAGTGGAGGTTATGGACTTTCTCCTGGCCCTTTCCCGCCCGCCCTTGGTCCTGGGGGTGGACCCGAGGCCCGGGCTTCATGGGCCTGAGCCCATTCCCCACCTAAGGCGGTATTCCCTGGAGGTCTTTGAAGCCTTGGCGCCCAGGCTGGCGGCGGTCAAGTTCCAGCTGGCCTTTTTTGAAGCCTTGGGCCCTAGGGGTATGGAGCTTCTCCTGGAGCTGGCCAGCGCCGCCCGGGTGATGGGCCTGCCGGTGATCTTTGACGGGAAGCGGGGGGATGTGGGCACCACCGCTGAGGCGTATGCCGAGGCCTACCTTAGGCGCTTCCCCGGAAGCGCCCTCACCGTGAACCCCTACCTGGGCCTGGATGCCCTAACGCCTTTCTTCCAGGCGGCTCAGGAATGCCAGGGGGCGGTCTTCGTCCTGGTCAAGACCTCCAACCCGGGCTCGGGCTTCCTGCAAGACCTGGGGGTGGAGGGAAGGCCCCTTTACCTCCATCTGGCGGAGGCCTTGGCCCAGGCGGGGGAGGGGTACCGCGAAGGGGGGTGGAGCCGGGTGGGCCTTGTGGTGGGGGCCACCTACCCGGAGGCGGTTTGGCAGGTGCGGGAGGTGGCTCCCCGGGCCCCCTTGCTCCTTCCCGGGGTGGGGGTGCAAGGGGGGAGGCCCTTGAAGGGCCCCGGGCTTTTAAACACCGCTAGCCGCGCCCTTTTCTACCCGGGGGGCAGGCCGGACCTCGAGGAGGCGTTGCGGGCGGCGGAGGACTTCCATAAGGCTTTGGTAGAGTAGGGGGGATGGATGTCCTGGAGCTCTACCGCAGGACGGGGGCCCTTTTGGAAGGGCACTTCCTCCTGCGCTCGGGGTTGCATTCGCCGGTCTTCCTGCAATCCGCTGCCCTTTTGCAACATCCCCTCTACGCGGAGGCGGTGGGGGAGGCCTTGGGCAAGCTCTTTGAAGACGAGAAGGTGGATTTCGTCATTGGGCCGGCCCTGGGTGGGGTGGTGCTCTCCTTCGTGGTGGCCAAGGCCTTGGGGGCCAGGGCCCTTTTTGCCGAAAAGGACGGCCAGGGGGGCATGACCCTGCGCAAGGGCCTCACCGTGAATCCGGGCGACCGCTTTGTGGCGGTGGAGGATGTGGTAACCACGGGGGAGAGCGTGCGCAAGGCCATCCGGGCGGCGGAGGCCAGGGGAGGGGTTCTGGTGGGGGTGGGGGCCATCGTGGACCGGAGCGGGGGGAGGGTGGAGTTCGGTGTTCCCTTCCAGGCCCTTCTTAAGCTGGAGGTGCCCCAGTATTCCCCCGAGTCCTGCCCCCTCTGCCGGGGCGGGGTGCCCTTGGAGGAGGTTTGAGGCCATGGGCCTTCTGGCCTGGCTTCTCGTTTTCCTCCCTTGGGCCCTGGCCTCTTCCCCCGTGGAGTTGGGCCGCCAGGCGGTGGAGGCTTGGCTTGGGGGAAAGCTTTCGCCAAGCCTCGAGGAGGTCCTAAGGGCTTCCCCTGAGGAGGCCCCGAGGCTTTTGGAGCGCTATGCCTTTTTCCCGCCACCCCCTAAGGGCCTTTCCCTCAACCTGGATAGCCCCAAGGTGGAGGGGAACCGGGTCCTCTTCCCCGCGGCCGTGGGGGAGGAGGTGGGGGAGGTGGTGGTGGTCCTGGAGGGGGGGGAGGTGAAGCGGGTCTACTTCCGCCCCCAGGGGCTTTCCCTCCCTGGGTACCTCCTAAGCCCGTTGGCGGGGTGGGGGTTTTTGCTGCTTTCCCTCTTCTTTGCCTTTCTCCTCTTCCAGCCCTCCCCCTTCCGCGCCTGGCTTTTGGAGGCCTTCGCCCTTCTTCGCGCCTATAGGGGGCTTTACCTTTTCACCAACCTTTTCCTCTACGGCCTCTTTGCCCTGGGGGCCCTTTTGGCCTATGGGATGCCGGAGATGGCCAGGGCGGTCCAGGCCCTTTTTGGCGGGGCCCTCGAGGCCATCGGCCTGGAAAAGGCCACGGGAAAGGGGGTTCTGGTCCTGGCCGGGGTCATCTTCCACTGGAACTTCAGCCAGGGGCTTTTCCTCACCGGGCTTATACCCGCCTTGCTCTTTGGCATCCCGGTTTTCCTTTTCAATGCCCTGCGCTACTTGGTCTTTGGCTTTGCCCTTTCCCCGGCCCTTTTGGGCCCCACCTTTCTGGTCCACCTGCCCACCTTGCTCCTGGAGCTTCAGGCCTACATCCTGGTCACCTTCGGGGGGCTTGTGCTCCTGGCCAAAACGGCGGGAGGGGAGGGGTATCGGAAGGGGCTTAGGGCCTTGCTTCTGGCCTTCTACTTAGGGGCCCTTTTCCTGGTTCTGGCGGCCTGGTACGAGGCCTGGGAGGTGAGCCTGCTCCTATGAAGGTGGCCATCCTGGGGGCTGGGGCCTGGGGCACCGCCTTGGGGGTGCTCCTGGCGGGCAAGGGGGTTCCCACGGCCCTTTGGGCCAGGAGAAAGGAACAGGCGGAGGCCCTTCGGGCCACCCGGGAGAACCGGGACTACCTGCCGGGGGTGGCCCTTCCCGCCTACCTCTACCCCACCGCGGACCCGGAGGAGGCCTTGGAGGGGGCGGAGCTGGCGGTGGTGGCCCTGCCCTCCAAGGCCCTGGAGGAAATAGGGGCCCTGCCCCGGGCTCCCTGGTACCTTTCCGCCACCAAGGGGCTTTTCTTTAAGGAAGGGGGGCTTTACACCCCCAGCGAGGTGGTGGAGGCCTTGACGGGGAGGCCGGTGGCCGTCCTTTCCGGCCCCAACCATGCGGAGGAGGTGGCCCGTTTCCTGCCCACGGCCAGCGTGGCGGCGGGGCCTTTGGGGCTAGCCAAGAGGGTGCAGGAGCTTTTCTCCGGGCCCACCTTCCGGGTGTACACGGGCCAGGACCGGCGGGGGGTGGAGCTGGGCGGGGCCTTGAAGAACGTCCTGGCCCTGGCGGCGGGGATGGTGGACGGGCTCCGCCTGGGGGATAACGCCAAGGCGGCCCTCCTCACCCGGGGCCTTAGGGAGATGGTGCGCTTCGGCACCGCCTTGGGGGGCGAGGAGGCCACCTTTTACGGGCTTTCCGGCCTGGGGGACCTTCTGGCCACCGCCTACAGCCTCCACTCCCGCAACCGGGGGGCGGGGGAGCGGCTGGTGCGGGGGGAGGCCTTGGAGCGCCTCGAGGACCGGGGGGTGGTGGAGGGGCTTTATGCGGTCAAGGCCGTCATGGCCTGGCGGGAGCGAACCGGGCTTGAGCTTCCCATCGCCGAGGCGGTCTATGGGGTGGTCTATGGGGGGCTGGATCCCCTAAAGGCCCTTTCCGCCCTCATGGCCCGGGAGCCCAAGGGGGAGTAGCTCCGCCAAAACCCGGTGGGAGCCTACAAGGGTAGAGATGCTGGCCCCGAAGCTTCCCAAGTCCCTGGAGGCCTATCTGGAAGAGGAGGCCCAATCCCCGGTGAAGCGGGAGTACCTGCGGGGGCGCCTGTACGCCATGGCGGGGGCCAGCGCCCTCCATAACCGGGTGGCCCTCAACGTCGCCGCCCGGTTTCTGGAAGCGGCCAGGCCCAGGGGATGCTGGGTGTACATGAGCGACATGAAGCTCGGGATCCGGGATGAAGCCGTCTACTACCCCGATGTGATGGTGGTGTGCCGGTCTGGGCCTCCCCACCCCTACTACGAGGAGGCGCCTTGCGCCCTGGTGGAGGTCCTTTCCCCAGCCACCGAAGCCCAGGACCGGCGGGAGAAGCGGGTCCTCTACGAGACCTTGGAGAGCCTGGAAGTTTACCTTCTCGTGGACCCCGAGGCCCGCCGTTTCACCCTTTACCGCAGGACCTCCGAGGGCTTTGTGGAGGAGGAAGGGGAGGAAGCCCCTATCCCCTGCCTGGACCTCGTGTTGCGGGCCGAGGAGGCCTTCCGCCTCTAGAGCACTTCGGCCAGGAAACCCAAAAGGGCCGTACGGAAGGCCTTGGGGTTTTCCAGGTTGGTAAGGTGCCCGGCCTCCGGGAGGATGAGTAGGCGGGCATCGGGTAGGGCCCTGGCCATGGCTTTGGCCTCCTCGGGCGGGGTAAGGGTGTCCTCCTCCCCCACCAGGACCAGGGCGGGGCGGCGCATCCCGGGGAGGAGAGGGGTGGAGTCGGGCCGTTCCGCCAGGGCCAGGAGGCTTTCTGCCACCGCCTCGGGGGTGGCCTGAAGGATGAGGGCCTTGGCCCGTTCCCCCACCTCGGGCTTTTCCTCCCGGGTGGTCTTGCCCAGGTGGCTTGGGAGAAGGGCCTCGGGGAGGAAGCCCACCCCTTCCGCCAACACCCTTTCCCTGAGGGCATAGCGCCCCTTCCTACCCTCCTCGCTATCCGCCCCGGCGCGGGTGTCCGCCAGGACCAGGCCCAGGAAGCGCTCCGGGGCCTTGCGCCAAAGCTCAAAGATGAGGTAGCCCCCCATGGAAAGCCCCACGAAGACCGCCTCCTCGAGGCCAGCCCCTTCCATCTCCTCCAGCACCTTCTCCGCCGCCTGGGGGAGGGAAAGCCCCAGGTAGTGGGGGGCCAGGACGGGAAGCCTCCCCCGGAAGTAGCTCATCTCCTCTTCCCACATCCCCGGGTTATAGGGAAAAGCGTGCAAAAATACCACGCCCCGCATCTAGGCCTCCTTCACCGCTTCCCCCTCGAGGCCCAAGGCCTTGAGCCGGGCGATGAGGCTTGGGTCCTCCACCACCACATAGTTGCGCCCATCCTGGCTTTCCGCCCTTAAAAGCCCCGCCTTGGCCGCCTCCTTCCAGGCCTCCATGAGGTCGGGGTACTGGACCAGCAGGGGGGTTACCTTGTGGGCGGGGTAACGCCTCACCGCAAGGCCTCCTCCAGGGCATGCCAGGCCAAGGTGGCGCACTTCACCCGGGCGGGGAGCTTGGCCACCCCTTGGAGGGCCAAAAGGTCCCCCAGGGCTGGGTCAGGCGGGGCTCCTTCCACCACCATAGCCTGGAACTTCCTGGAAAGCTCCAGGGCCTCCGCCACCTTCTTCCCCTTTACCAGCTCGGTCATCAGGGAGGCGCTGGCGGTGCTGATGGCGCACCCTTGCCCCTGGAAGCGGATGTCGGCGATGGTATCCCCTTCCAGGCGCACCATCACCTCCACCTGGTCCCCGCAAGAGGGGTTCATGCCCCCAGCGGTCTTGGTGGCCTGGGGCAGGACCCCGAAGTTCTTGGGGTTCTGGTAGTGCTTGAGGATGATCTCCCGGTAAAGCTCGTCAAGGACGCTCATGGATTCCCCCATTATAGCCAGGCCCGGTAGCGGGTGTGGATGCGAAGGAGGGCCTCCACCAAGCGGTCCACCTCCTCGAGGGTGTTGTAGAGGTAGAAGCTGGCCCGGGCCGTGGCCGCAAGGCCCAGCTTCCGGTGCAAGGGTTGGGCGCAGTGGTGCCCGGCCCTTACCGCAATCCCCTCCTGGTCCAGGAAGGTGGCCAGGTCGTGGGGGTGGAGGCGGCCTAGGGTAAAGGGAATCACCCCACCCCGGTCCTCCCCCCTAGGGCCATACACCTTTAGGTCCGGTACCTGGGAAAGGCGCCTTAGGGCGTATTCCAGGAGGGTCCGGTCGTGGGCGAAGACCCGCTCCATGCCGATTTCCATCAGGTAGCTGGCCGCCTCTCCCAAGGCGATGGCCTCGGCAATGGGAGGGGTGCCGGCCTCAAAGCGTTGGGGAGGAGGGGCGTAGGTGGAGCGGTCCACGTGGACCTCGCGGATCATCTCCCCCCCGCCCAGAAAAGGCTGCATCCCCTCTAAGACCTCGTACCGGCCCCAAAGGACCCCGGCCCCCGTGGGCCCCAGCATCTTGTGGCCGGAGAGGGCAAAGAAGTCGGCCCCCAGGGCCTTCACGTCCACGGGCAGGTGGGGGGCGCTTTGCGCCCCGTCCACCACCACCAAGGCCCCCACCTCCTTGGCCTTCCTGGCGATCTCCCCCACGGGGTTGAGGGTGCCCAGGACGTTGGACATGTGGACCACCGAGACCACCTTGACCCTTTCCGTGAGGAGGGTGTCCAAGGCGGAAAGGTCCAGCCGGCCCTCCTCGGTGAGGGGGATGGCCTTGATGCGGGCTCCCTTGAGCCCCGCCACCAGGTGCCAGGGCACGAGCCCGGCATGGTGCTCCATCTCCGTCACCAGGATCTCGTCCCCTTCCTTCAGGTTCCGCAAGCCCCAGGCGTAGGCCACCAGGTTCAGGGCCTCGGTGGTGTTGCGCACGAAGATAATCTCGCTTTCCTCGGCGCCAAGAAAGCGGGCCATGCGGCGCCTCGCCTCCTCGTACGCCTCGGTGGCCGCCACGGAGAGGCGGTAGGCCCCCCGGTGGACGTTGGCGTTGAGCTCCTTGTAGTAGCGGTCCAGAGCCTCCAGGACCCGCCTGGGCTTTTGGCTGGTGGCGGCGGAGTCCAAATAGACCAGATCCGGCCGCGCGGCGATCAGGGGGAAGTCTTCCCTTAGGGCAGAGAAGTCCATGCCTCCAGTCTAGCCCTAAGCGCTCAGGTGCGCCCGCCTTAGAAGAAGGGCGTTGAGGGCCACCGCCACGGTGGAAAGGCTCATGAAGAGGGCCGCGAGGGCCGGG
The DNA here is from genome assembly GCF_003336745.1 of Thermus caldifontis. Lineage (NCBI taxonomy): Bacteria > Thermotogati > Deinococcota > Deinococci > Thermales > Thermaceae > Thermus > Thermus caldifontis. The sequence continues at coordinate 7,990 of NZ_QGMX01000020.1, forward strand.
GGTAAGAGGAGGCCCAAGGGGTAGGCCACGCCCGCGGCCAGGGGCAGGGCAAGGATGTTGTACCCCGTGGCCCAGAGGAGGTTCTGGAGCATCTTCCTCCGGGTGGCCTGGGCCAGGTGGAGGAGGCGGACCACGTCCAGGGGATCGTTTTTGACCAGCACCACATCGGCGGATTCCATGGCCACATGGGTTCCTGCCCCGATGGCTACCCCGAGGTCCGCCTCCAGGAGGGCTGGGGCGTCGTTGATCCCGTCTCCCACAAAGGTAGTGGGGCCTTGGGATTTTAACTCCCGCACGATGCGGGCCTTGTCTTGGGGCAGGACCCGGGCGTGGTAGAGGGCGATGCCCAGCTCCGCAGCCAGGGTTTTCGCCACCTCCTCGGCATCCCCGGTGACCATAACGGGGGTGAGGCCCATGGCCTTCAGGCGTTTGATGGCCTCCCGAGCCGAGGGGCGCGGGCGGTCGCGGAGGGCGAAAAGGGCGAGGAGGCGGGTGGCGTTCATGAGGGCCACCGCGCTTTCCCCCCGGGTGGCCACGTCCCTCAGGGCCTGGGCGAGGGTGGGGGATAGGGGAAGGCCCAGCTCCTCAGCCCACTCCGGCCGACCCACCCGGTAAAGCTGCCCACCTAGATACCCCTCCACCCCTTTGCCCGGCACGGCCTGCACCCCGGTAGGGGAAGGAAGGGGGACCTCGGGGCTCAGGTGGGCCTTGGCGTGCTCCCGGATGGCCTCGGCCAGGGGATGTTCGGAGAAGGCCTCGAGGGCCGCGGCCAGAGCCAGGGCCTCTTCTTCCTGCAAGCCCTCCGCATACACCCCCCGCATCTCGAACCGCCCCTCGGTGAGGGTCCCGGTCTTGTCCAGGGCCACGTACCTTAGGCCCGTGGCCCGCTCAAAGGCCTCCCGGTTCCGGATGAGGATGCCTCTTTGGGCGGCCATGGCCGTGGCGTTGACCACCACCAGGGGTATGGCCAGGCCCAAGGCGTGGGGGCAGGCGATGACCACCACGGTCACCGCCCGCTCCAGGGCGAAGGACAAGGAAGCATCGGCCCCAAGCCAAAGGAGGAAGGTTGCGCTTCCCCCCAGCACCGCCAGGTAGAAAAGCCATCCCGCGGCCCGGTCGCCCAGGTCCTGGAAGCGGCTCCGGGAAGCCTGGGCTTCCTCCACCAGGCGCATGACCTGCCCTAAGGTGGTGGCGGTTCCGGTGCGGGTTACCCGGACCTGGATCGCCCCTTCCCCGTTTAACGCCCCGGCCAGGACCTCATCCCCTACCCCTTTAGCCACGGGCCGGGACTCCCCGGTTAGGAAGGCCTCGTTCATGCTGGTGGCTCCTTCCACCACCACGCCGTCCGCGGGCACCTGCTCCCCCGGGCGGATGAGAATGAGGTCCCCCTCCTGGAGGGCGCTGGTGGGCACGTCCTCAATCCGGCCATCCCGGAGCCGGTGGGCCGTCTGGGGCATCAACCTGGCCAAGGCCCTTAAAGCCTCCCCGGCTCCCAGGATAGCCTTCATTTCCAAGAAGTGGCCGAGGAGCATCACGTCCACCAGGGTGGCCAGTTCCCACCAGAAGGGCTGCCCCTTGAGGCCCAACTCCACGGCCAGGCTGTAGGCGTACGCCACGGTGATTCCCAGGGCCACCAGGGTCATCATCCCTGGCCGCCTGCCCCCAAGCTCCCGCAGGGCCCCCTGGAGAAATACGCCGCCGCCGTAGAGGTAGATCAGGGTTCCCAAGATGAGGGGGATCCAGGCAGCTCCCTCCCAGGGGGGGAGGCCAAGGAGGTCCCGCACCTCCTGGGAGGCGTAGAGGACCGGGAGGGTGAGGAGGAGGCACACCAAAAACCGGTCCCGGAACATCTCCGGGGTGTGGCCTACATGCCGGTTCTGGACCTGGGAAGAAGGGGCGGGGGAAGGATGGGGATGGAGGTGCATTAGCCCACCTCCAGCACCCCCATCATGCCCTTATCCTCGTGCTCCACGATGTGGCAATGGAAGACGGTCTTCCCGGGCAGGTTCCTAAGGGGAACCAAAAGGCGCACCACCTCCTTGGCCTTGAGATTGACCACATCCTTGAAGGCGCGGTAAGGGAAGGCCGCGCCGTTTACCGAGAGGATCTGGAAGGGGTGGGTGTGCAGGTGGAAGGGGTGGTCCATGTCCCCTTGGTTGTCCACCTCCCAGACCTCGAGGTCCCCCGCACGCCCCTGGAGGTCTACCCGGAATTGGTCAAAGGTCTTGCCGTTGATAAAGAACTTCCCGGCCATCATGTCCTCCGCGAAGGTGAGGCGCCGGGTCACCCTGGCCTGGTTGGGGTTGGGGGCGGGTAGTTTGGCCAAGGCCTTGGGCAGGGGGAGGGGTTTGGGGCGGGGTGGGGCCACAAGGGTGAGGAGGGTCTGCGGGCTGCTTGGGCTTGCCCCCATGGACATCCCCCCGTGGCCCATGTGCTCCATCCCGCCCATCATGTGAACGCCCCGGTCGTAAGGCAAGGAAAGCAGGCGGAAGGCCCCTTCTTTTTGGAACCTTACCAGCACCTCTACCCGCTCCCCTGGGGCTAGGAGGAGTTCGGACACCTCATAGGGTTCCTCCAGAAATCCCCCGTCGCTGGCGATGAGGTAAAGAGGATGCCCCTCCAACTGGAGCCGGTAGTAGCGGGCGTTGCTGGCGTTCATCAGGCGCAGGCGCAAGGTGGCCTTGCCGGCCCGCAAGGTGGGGCGGAAGGCCCCGTTTACCAGGAGGAGGTTCCCCTCCTTGCCGTTGATCCAGTCCATGGGGGCATGGGGAGCAGGGCGGCCCCCCGCAAGTTCCAGGTCCTTAAGGATGAGAAGGTGCTCTTCGGCTTCCCTAAGCTCGGGGATCCCATCCAGGGGGCTTTCCACCACCAGGGCCCCAGCTAAGCCGGCGAAGAGCTGGGGGGCTACCCGGCCGTGCAGGTGGGGGTGGTACCAGAAGGTTCCCGCCAGGTCCTGGGGGACGGTGAAGGCGTAGCTCCAGGTTTCCTTCGGCGGGATTTCCAAAAAGGGATCGTCCACCTTAGGGGAGATGGGAAGCCCGTGCCAGTGCAGGTTCGTGGACTCGGGGAGGAGGTTTTCCAGCTCGAGGCGCACCGTATCCCCGGGGCGCACCCTGAGGGTGGGCCCCGGGAAGCTGCCCCCGTAGGTCCAAAGCCGCGCTTCCCGCCCGGCCACGGTAACAGGGGTGGGAGCAGCCTTCAGCCGCACCTGTAAGACCCCGTCCTGGCTTTTGAGCACTGGGGGCTCGGGAAAGGAGGCCTGGCCCCGGGCCAAGGGGGAAAGAAGGAGGCCTGCGGTAAGCTTTAAAAGGGTCCGACGGTTCGCGTTCATACCTCCAGAGGGTAGCGAAGGTTTGTAAAGGGAGTATAAAGGTCCCCCTAGAGTTTGGCCAAGGCTTTCTCCAACCGGCTTCTGGCTTCCTCTACCACCGGTCTGAGCGCCTCCTGCGTTTCCCGAGGGAGCACCTGGAACATGCCCCTGGGGTCCTGGAGGAGGATCTCCACCCCTTCCCCGCCTTCCCGGAGCACGGCGTTGCAGGGAAGGAGGAGGCCGATGTCGGGCAGAGCCTCCAGGGCCCTGGCCGCCAGCCTGGGGTTGCAGGCTCCCAGGATCAGGTAAGGGGGCCTTTCCAGGCCCAGGCGGGCCTTCAGGGTGGCGGCCACGTCAATCTCCGTGAGGATCCCGAAGCCCTCTTCCTTCAAGGCGGCCTCCAGGCGGGTCCGGGCCTCGGCCAGGCTGGTCTTCAGGGTTTTCTTCAGATCCGTCATGATACCCTCCTTACCTAAGTGTAGCGGAACCTGTGGGAGAAGGCCTTTCCTGGAGGTTGCAACGAGCCATATAAGGGGGTATGGGAAAGGCCCTAGGCCCTGCCCGGGGTGGCTTCCCCAGGCAAGGGCCCAACCGGGGTTAGTCTCCCAGGAAGAAGCCGTGCCAGGTGTGGACCCAAACCTCCCCTGTGTAGGCGCTTACGGAAAGCATGCCCTCCACCTCCTTGCGCCCGAAGTCAAAGGTGTAGTACCCGGGGAAAGCCCCAGCTTCCAGCACCCGGGCACCGGGGAGATAATCGCTCAGGAAGGTTTGCGCCAGCTTATTGGCCTCCTCTAAGGAGAAGCGGGCCGGTGTCCCGGCGGGGCCGCCCATCGTGCCGTAACGGGTGTTCCACATCATGTTGGGCCCGGGCTCCGGGGAAACCACTCCGGTGTAGCGATCCACGATGAGTTCAAAAAGCCCCTGCCCCTTCTCGTCCACCACCTGGGCGTAGTAGTTTTGGCTGAAGGCCATAAAGTCCTTAAGGCGTGCTCCTGGGTAAAGCCGCTTGGCGTAAGCCTCTATCCGCGCCTTGGCCTCTTTCTGGGGGATGGGCTGGGCCTCCGGGGGGTAGACCGCCATCATGCCCATCATCCCGTGGCCGCCCATCATTCCCGGGCCGTAGTGGGGGCCGTAGCCCATCATTCCTGGGCCAAAGCCTCCCATCATGCCCTGGGTAAGGGCGAGGCCCAAAAGCAAAAGGGTCAAAACCCCTAAGGCTATACCGTAACGCTTCATGCCTCACCTCCTTTTTCCAGCTCCCTCCGCAACCTTCTGTACGTTTCCTCGTCCAGCTCGCCCATGGCGTACCGGAGGCGCAGGGCCTCCAGGGCCGCATCCCTTTTCCGTTCCCCGCTTCCCCGTTCCCAGGTCCGAAGGCCCAGGTACAGGAGAAGACCCAAGAGGGCCAGTACCAGGAGCATGTTGAGAAGTCCGAAGAACCACCCGAAACCCATGCCGCCCCAACCCATCATGCCCACGATCCACCTCCACCTATACCCTAGGCCGGTACTGTTAAGCTGGCGTAAAGGGGCTTTACCGGCGCTTAACGTTTGGCGCTTAAGCTGATGGGCATGCGAAGAGGGCTCCTGGCGCTTGGGTAGTCCTAGGGCTTTTGGACACGGTGCTTTACTGGGACCTCTAGTATGGGAAGCATGGGGGCTAGGAGAGGCTTAAGGGCTCGGTTCTTCGCCGCGCTGCTACCCACCCTTTCCCGGGGGCACGCCCAGGTAAGCGAACCCTGGCGGAAGGAGCTTTTGCGAGGCCTGGCGGGCAAGGTGTTGGAGATCGGCCCGGGAACGGGGATCAACCTGGCCTACATGCCGGATGGGGTCTATTGGCTTGGCCTCGAGCCCAATCCCTACTTCCACCCCCACCTGAAAAGGGCCCTAAAGCTCAAGGGGCTTCCCGGCGAAATCCTTTTAGGCCAGGCGGAGGCCATTCCCCTGCCGGAGGGAAGCGTGGATACCGTGGTGGCCACCTTGGTCCTCTGCTCGGTGGGGGAACCCAGGCGGGCGTTGGCGGAGATCCTCAGGGTGTTGCGGCCCGGGGGGCGTTTCGTCTTTCTGGAGCACGTGGCCGCCCCCCAGGGGTCCCGCCTGCGCCGGGCCCAGGACCTCCTCTGCCCCCTATGGGCGTTTTTAGGGGATGGGTGCCATCCCAACCGGGAAACCTTAGCCCTTATCCGGGAGGCCGGGTTTGCCCGGGTGGAGGCTGAGGCCTTCGCCTTGCCCCTTCCCTTGGTAGCCCCGCATGTGGCCGGGGTGGCTTGGAAAGGATAGCCCTCAGCGCCCTTGCCAGAGGGTGCCCCTTTCGTCCACCCAGGCCAGCAAATCCTCCTCCTGGGGATGGGCGGCCAGGGCCAACACCGCCCCCTGCCAGATCCTGCGCCACCCTGCCTCCGTCCGCCGCCAGAGGCCGAGCTTTCCTCCCAGATACAGGGTGCCGGAGGGGGAGAGGGCCAGGGGTCCCGGGGCGGGGTCTGGGGAGGAAATGGGGCGGAAGGTTTCGCCTCCATCCTCGCTCAGGAAGAGACCCCTTTCCATGAGGGAAGCCCAGAGGCGGCCCCTTTGGTCCACCAGGAAAAAGGCCATCCCCCCTTTGGGCAGGCCCCGGGCGGGAAGCTTGCTCCAGGTCTGCCCGCCGTCCTGGCTCCGGAAGTAGCCGTGGGTGGCCTCGAGGACGTAGTGGACTTCAGGCCGTTTGGGATCTATGGCGTAGGCGTGGAGGTCTAACGCGGGAAGGCCCTTGGGCTTTAGGTCGCGGAAGCGCTTCAGGTCCCGGCTTTCCGCATAAACCCAGTGCCCAGCCACCAGGAGGCGCTTGCCGTCCCAGGCCAGGTTCATGGCGTCCCAGTCTCGGCGTCGCACCAGGTGCTGGGGGGTGCTGGTATCCCATAGAACGATGCCGTCATGGTGGCCCAGAAACAGGGCTCCCGAGGGGTGCCATAAAAGGGCGTGGACGTCGCGGGTAGGCACCGGGCCCAAGGGGGTTTGGGCCAGGGCGAAGCCGAGGGCGAGAAGGAGGGTGAGAGGGCGCATGGCCTTCTACCGTGAGGTAAGGCGGAAGCCGGTAAGGCAGGTGGGGCTTTGGCTGAAGGTGGTCACGAAGCCGGTGGCCACCAGGTTCCCCCGGCGGATCTCCAGGGTGTAGCGGCGGTTCCGGGGCAACCATAGCTCAAAGAAGCCGTCCCTTCCCGTTTTGAGCTGGGTCTTGAGGACTTCCTTTTCTCCCTCCAGCACCCGGACCTCAAAGACCTCTTCCTGTAGCTCCCCGGTGCAGCTGGAAAAGTAGTGGACCTGGCAGGGGTGGGTCCGGCTCACATAAGGGGCCACCGCCAGGAGGAAGCGGTCCCTGAGGGCCACCTGGGCCTTGCGGCCGTCCGGGAACTCGAAGAAGAAGGCCTCGGGGGTTACGTAGCTCACCACCTTTTGCCCTTCCTCCCGCCATCGCTTGGCCAGGGCCAGGGCCTCTTCGGGCCCCAGGCCCTTGAGGGCCTCGGGGCTAGGGGCCTGGGCCACACCTAAAGCCACGCCGAGGGCAAGCGCCAGAAGCTTCTTCATGGCCTCCACCCTAAGCCTTTCCCGTTAAGCCTGTGTAAAGGGGCAGGGTGAAGCGGAAAACACTTCCTTGGCCCAGCCGGCTTTGTGCCCAGATCCTTCCCCCCATGGCCTCCACCAAACCCTTGGCGATGGTGAGCCCCACCCCCGTTCCTCCGTCTTGGCGGCTGCGAGAGGGGTCAATGCGGTAAAACCGCTCAAAGATGTGGGGGAGATGCTCCTCGGGTATGCCGGGCCCGGTGTCCTCCACGCTGAAGACCACCGCCTGGCCCATGGCCTCCGCTCCAAGCCTCACCCTTCCTCCCTCTGGGGTGTGGCGAAGGGCGTTGGAAAGCAGGTTGGCGAGCACCTGGAGGGTCCGTTCCTCGTCGGCCCAGACCAGGGGGAGGGAGTGGGCCCCCACCTCCAGGGCCACCCCCTTGGCCTGGAAGGCGGGGCGGAAGCGCTCCGCCGCCTGCTCCAGGAGGCCTTTGGGATCCAGGGGTCTGGGGTGAAGCTCCACGGCTTTTGCCTCCACCTGGGAAACCAGGGAGAGGTCCCGGACCAGCCGGCTCATGGCCCTCACCTCCTGCTGGATCCTTTCCGCCGCCTTTTCCGGCTCCATGACCCCGTCCGCCAGGGCCTCGGCGTAGGCCTGCAGGGCGGATAGGGGGGTTCTGAGCTCGTGGGCTACGGTGCCGATCAGCTCTACCCGGCTTTGTTCCACCTTTTCCAGGGCCTCGGCCAGGCGATTGAAGTGGAGGGCCACCTGGCCCAGCTCGTCCTCCTCGAGGGTGGGAAGGCGCACCCGGTACTCCCCCTGGGCCATGCGCCGGCTGCCCTCCGCCAGAAGCCTGGCGGTGCGGGAGAAGCGCAGGCTGGCGAAGGAGGCGGAGAGGGCGGCCCCAAGCACGGATAGGGGGAGGGCGGCGAGGAGGGCGGTGGTGAGGGTGGAGCGCAGACCCTCCTCGAGGTCCCGTCGCAAGGCCTCGCCCATCATGAGCCCCCCCATCATGGAGAGGGCGTGATACATGCGCTCCACGTGCCCCCGGTAGAAGGAGGGGGCCAGGGCCTCCGCCAGGAGGAAGAACAGGACCAAGGCCAGGAGGGCCACCAGGAGATGGCTGAGGAAGAGCTTAGCGAAGATCAGCGAAGCTATCTTGAGGCGCATCGGTTTCCCGGAAGCGGTATCCCACACCCCGCACCGTTTCGATGAACCGGGGGTTTTCCGGATCGTCCATAAGCTTCTTCCTCAAGGCGGCGATGTGCACGTCCACCACCCGGTCTATGCCCGGGAAGTCGGGCCCCCACACCTTTTCCAGAAGCCTTTCCCGGGTGAAGACCATGCCCGGGTGCTGGGCCAGGGTGAGAAGAAGGTCAAACTCCAGCTGGGAAAGGGAAAGGGGCCTGCCCTCCAGGTAGGCCTTCCGCTCTTTGGGAAGAAGGCAGAGGGGGCCGTAGCTGAGCTCCTCCTTCAGGCCGGCTCGCCTGAGGAGGGCCTTGACCCGGGCCACCACCTCCTTGGGACTGAAGGGCTTGACCACGTAGTCGTCGGCGCCCAGCTCCAATCCCCTCACCCTTTCCTCCTCCTCCCCCCTGGCGGTCAGCATGAGGATGGGAAGCTCGGGCCTTTTCCGGCGCACCTCCTCCAGGACCCTAAAGCCGTCCAGCTTGGGCAGCATGAGGTCCAGGATCACGAGGTCGGCCCGGGGAAAAAGCTCCAGGGCCTTTTCCCCATCCCCCGCCTCCAAAACCTCAAACCCAGCCCCCCTCAGGTAGGCCCCCAGGACCTCGAGGAGGGCTGGGTCGTCGTCCACCAGAAGCACCCTCATGAGAGCTCGCGCTTCATGCGCTCAAAGGTTTCCTTGTCGATCTCCCCGCGGGCGTACCGCTCCTTGAGGATCTCCAGGGCCCTATCCCGCCGCTCTGGAACCAGGCTCCGGACCAGCCAGTAGATGAAAAGGCCCAGGAGGACGAACCAGAGAAGTCCGAGAAGGGGCCCCCACCAACCCATGTACCACCCGTTTCCGCACCACCACATACCTTTCACCTCCCCTGTGCACCTTAGCCGGGGTTGGTTAAGCCCCGGTTAAGCTCCGCGGCTGGAATCCTTTCAGTCTCAGGGAGTTGGTGAGCACGAAGAGGCTGGAGAGGCTCATGGCACCAGCTGCCAGCATGGGGTTTAGGAGAAGCCCGGTGAAGGGGTAGAGGACCCCTGCCGCCACGGGGATGAGGAGGAGGTTATAGGCGTAGGCCCAGAAGAAGTTGAGGTAGATGGTCCTCAAGGTGCGCCGCGAGAGGAGGATGGCGTGCACCAGGCCCCAGAGACTGGGCGAAAGCAGGATCACATCCCCTGCCTCCACCGCGATGTCCGTGCCCGTGGCCAGGGCAATGCCCGCATCCGCCTGGGCCAAGGCGGCGGCGTCGTTGATCCCGTCCCCCACGAAGATCACCTTCCGCCCCTGAGCCTGAAGTTGCCGTATGGCCTCCACCTTGCCCTCAGGGCGTACCCCGGCCAGGACCTCCTGGATTCCTAGGGCTTCGGCCACCCGCCTTGCCGGGATGGGGTGGTCCCCGGTGAGGAGGACGGGCTTGAGGCCCAGGGCCTTCAAGGCGGCCACCACCCGCTCTGCTTCGGGCTTGGGGGGGTCAAAGACGCCAAAGGCGGCTAGGAGGTTTTCCCCATCCGACAGGTAAAGGGGGGTGTAGCCCTTTTGGGATAGCTCCTGGACCTCCTCGGGAAGGGCCACCTTGAGCCGCTCCATGAGGGCCGGACCTCCCAGGTAAAGCCTCCTCCCTTCCACCACCCCCTCGATGCCCTCCCCGGGCAGGACCCGCACCCCCTCGGCCTCGGGTAGGGGAAGGCTTTTGGCCGCTTCTAGAACCGCCTTGGCGATGGGGTGCTCGCTCCCTCGCTCCAAGGCGGCGGCAAGCCGCAAGGCCTCTTCGGGCTTCAGGGCGAACCCAAGGGTTTCCGTGAGGGTGGGTTTTCCTTGGGTGAGGGTCCCCGTTTTGTCCAAGACCACGGTATCCGCCCGGGCCAGGCCTTCTATGGCTTGGCCCTTGCGGAAGATGAGGCCCATTTCGGCTGCCCTGCCCGTGGCCACAGCGATGGCCGCCGGGGTAGCGAGGCCCATGGCGCAGGGGCAGGCGATGAGGAGCACGGAAAGAAGGGCCACAAAGGCGTAGGAGAGACCAGGCCCCAGGAGGAGCCAAAGCGCGAAGGTGGCCAAGGCGATGAGGAGCACGATGGGCACGAAGACGCTGGCAATGCGGTCCGCCACCTCCTGCACCCGGGGCTTGTAGGCCTGGGCTTCCTCCACCAGGCGGGCCATCTGGGCCAGGACCGTGGCCTCCCCCACCCGGCTTACCCGGATGAGGAGGGGGCCTTCCCCGTTCACCGTTCCCCCCACCACCTCATCCCCTGGTCCCTTGGCCTTGGGGATGGGCTCCCCGGTGAGCATGGCCTCGTCCACATGGCTGAAGCCCTCCACCACCACCCCGTCTGCGGGGATGCGCTCCCCAGGAAGCACCCGCACCAGGTCGTTGGGGATGAGGGCTTCGGCAGGAATTTCCCTTTCCTCCCCCTCCTGCACCACCCGGGCGGTCTTGGGCCTTAAGGCGAGGAGCCTCTGGATGGCCTCCGAGGCTTTGCCTTTGGCCCTTTCTTCCAGGTGCTTGCCCAGGAGGATCAGGGCCAGGATCACCGCTCCCGCTTCCAAATAGAGGTGGCGGGCCTCTTCGGGGAAGAGGGTGGGGAAGAGAAGGACCAAAAAGGAGTAAAGGTAGGCGCTTCCCGCCCCCAGGGCCACCAGGGTGCTCATGCCCAAAGCCCGGTGGCGCACCTCGGCCAGAGCCTGGCGGAAGAAACGCCGGCCCGCATAGAGCACGGGTAGAGCGGTGAGGACCTGGAGGATAGGGGGAACGTGGGGGAGGGGAAGGAGAATGGGCCCCATGGCCAGAAGGAGGGTGAGGAAGGCAAAGGGCAAGGCGATAAGGAGATCCGTGGGGTAAGCGGGAGCCTTCCTTTCCTCCTGGGCTACCTCCAGGGGTTCGTAGCCGGCCTCCCGGATGGCCTGGCGCAGGCGGGGGAGGGTCACGGTGTCCGGCAGGTACTCCACCCGGGCCTTTTCCGTGGCCAGGTTGACGTTTGCCGAAAGGACCCCAGGCAGTTTCTTCAAGGCCCGCTCCACCCGGGCCACGCAAGCGGCGCAGGTCATGCCCCTTATGGGGATTTCCGTCCGGGCTACCACGGGCTCGTAGCCGGCCTCCTCCACCCGCTTGAGCACCTCGGCTAGGTTCACGCCTTCTTGTAGCCGCAAAAAGGCCTCCTCGGTGGTGAGGTTGACCCGGGCTTCCTCCACGCCTGGGGCCCTTTTCAAGGCCCTTTCCACCCGCGCCACGCAGGCGGCGCAGGTCATGCCCTTTACCCCTACCTTTACTTCCAGTGCCATGGCTTTAGATCCCTTCTTGCCTTGCGCAAACCCCCTGCTTTCACTTGGGAGATCCCCTCATCCGCTCAAGGACCGGATGGGTTGGCTTTAACGGTACTTAAGTGCCTCCATCAGCTCTTCCACAATCTCCTCCACATCCCCCCGTTCGTGGGCGGTGGCCACGTGGTCCCGCAGGTGGGCCCTTAGGACCATCTCCCCCACCCGGTCCAGGGCACCCTCCACCGCCTTGAGTTGCTTGAGCACGTCCACGCAGTAGACGTGGGGATCCTCCAGCATGCGCAGGATGCCCTCGAGGTGGCCCTTGGCCGAGAGAAGGCGCTTTCTAGCCTCTTCCCGCACCTTGGGATCCAGGTGAAGGTGGTCGCGGGGCACAGGGCCTCCTTAACCCGCCAAGGCGGCCCGGTACCCCTCCTCCTCCACCGCCCGGATCAGGGCCTCGGGGTCCGCCTTCCCCTCCACCAGGGCCTCGCCCCGTTCCAGGCTCACCTCGGCCCTCTCCACGCCAGGCACCTTCATGAGGGCCCTCTTTACCGCCATCACGCAGTGGTTGCAGGTCATGCCTTCTACCTTGAGCTTCAGCATCCTTCGCCTCCCCCCACCCCAGGTGGGGTGGGTATTCCCACCTTACCCCCTCTCCCTTCCTGACGTCAAGGACAAAGACCCCCAGGTTTTCCTTGGGGCCCAGGGGAAAGGCGTGGCCTAAAGGTCCAGGAGGATGGTCTCCCCCTCGAGCCTGGCGGGGAAGACCTTCACGGGTTTGGGGGCAGGGAGGGTCTGCCGGCCCGTCCTCAGGTCAAAGCGGGCCCCGTGCCGGGGGCAGAGGATCTGGCTGTCTTCCACCTCCCCCTCGTGGAGGGGGCCGTCATCGTGGGTGCAGATGTCCTCCAGGGCGAAGACCTCCTCCCCAGTGTAGAGGAGGAGGATGGGCTTCTTGTGCTCGGGCCTTTTGACCACCAGCCTGCCGTTTTCCAGATCGCCCAGCTTGGCTACCGGGGTCCACATGGCCTTAGATTCTAACCTTTTCCTCGATCACCGCCTCGAGGTGAGCCCTTAGGGCCTTAAGGGGAATGCGGGTGAGGACGTCCGCCAGGTGGGCCTTGACCAAAAGCTCCTGGGCCAGGCTGCGGGATAGGCCCCGGGACTGGAGGTAGAAAAGCTGCGTCTCGTCCACGGGGGCGGTGGTGCTCCCGTGGGTGCACCGCACGTCGTTGGCCCCGATCTCCAGCTGGGGGATGGAATCCACCCGGGCGGTGGGGGAGAGGATGAGGTTGCGGTTGGCCTGGTAGGCGTCGGTCTTCTGGGCCCCCCGTTCCAGCTTGATGAGGCCGGAGAAGACCGCCCGGGCCTCGTCCTTCACCGCTCCCTTGTAGAGAAGGTCGCTTCGGGTATGGTGCTCCACGTGGTGCTGCAGGGTGTAATGGTCGAAGTGCTGCTGGCCGTGGCCAAAGTAAAGCCCCAGCATCTCGCTTTCCGCCCCCGGGCCCAATAGCTCCGAGGCCACCTCGCTCCGGGCGTAGCGCCCACCCAGGTTCACCACCAGGTCGTTTAGGGAGGCGTCCCGCTCCAGTAGAGCCCTTTGCCGGTGGAAGTGCCAGACTCCGTGGCCAAAAGTCTGGACGTGGGCGTGGCGCAGCCGCGCCCCGGGCCTTAGCACCATCTCCGTGGCGGAAAGATGCAGGGTGGGGGAAAGATCGGGGGAAAGGTACTCCTCTATGTAGGCGGCCTGGGCGTTGTCCTCCAGGAAGAGGAGGCTCCGGCCCGCCGAGGCCTTGCCCCCTTCCAGCACCTTGAAGACCCCCAGGGGTTTTTCCACCTCCAGCCCCGCGGGCACGTAGAGGAAGGCCCCGTGGGTGAAGAAGGCGGCGTTTTGGGCAGCGAACTTGTCCTCGGTGTACACCCCCTGGAACAGGGTGGCCTCCACCTTGGCGGGATAGGCCTTAAGGGCCTCCGCCAGGCTGGTGAAGACCAGGCCCTTAGCCAAAAGCTCCTCGGGGACCTCGGCGTAGACCAAATCCGGCCCCACGAAGACCAGAAAACCGGAAACATCGGTCCTCTCCAGGCGGTGTTTTACCAGCTCAGGAAGCTCGTCCCGGGAAAGCCTAAGCCCCTTGGGGGTTTCCACCTCCCCTTCCAGGGGGGCCTCGGAAAGGTCGGTGTAGCGCCAGGCCTCCTCCTTTTTGCTGGGGTAAGGCAGACGGGCGAAGGCCTCGAGGGCCTTTAGCCTTTTCTCCAGCACCCAGCCCGGCTCCCCTAGGGCCCGGGAGATGGTTTCCACCTGCGTTTTGTCCAGTACCTGCATGAATCCTCCTAGCGCCAAGGTTAAGGCTCTTGACGGGGACCCTCAGCCTACGGAGCCCTCCATCTCCAGCTCGATGAGCCGGTTGAGCTCCACCGCATACTCCAAAGGCAGCTCCTTGGCGATGGGTTCAATGAAGCCCCGCACGATGAGGGCTGCGGCCTCGTCCTCCTTAAGGCCCCGGGTCTGGAGGTAGAAGATCTGCTCGTCGTCCATCTTGGACACCGTGGCCTCGTGGCCCACGTGGGCGGTGTCCTCTTCGATCTCGATGTAGGGATAGGTGTCGGTGCGGCTTTCTGGGTCGATGAGAAGGGCATCGCACTCCACGTTGGCCCTGGCGTGCTTGGCCTCGTCCAGCACCTTCACCAGGCCCCGGTAGCTGGCCCGGCCTTCCCCTTTGGAGATGCTCTTGGAAACGATGGTGCCCGAGGTGTGGGGAGCTCCCAGGAGGATCTTGGCCCCGGTGTCCTGGTGCTGGCCGGTCTTGGCAAAGGCAATGGAGAGGATCTCCGTGCGGGCTCCCGGCTCCAGGAGGTAGCTGGAGGGGTATTTCATGGTTACCTTGGAGCCCAGGTTGCCGTCCAGCCACTCGTGGAAGGCTTCCCCATAGACCAAGGCCCTTTGCGTCACCAGGTTGTACATGTTGGTGGACCAGTTCTGAATAGTGGTGTAGCGGCTCCTAGCTCCCCGCTTTACCACGATCTCAATGACCCCGGTGTGCAAGGACTCGCTGGAGTACATGGGGGCGGTGCAACCCTCGATGTAATGCACCTCGGCCCCCTCGTCCACGATGATCAGGGTGCGCTCAAACTGGCCGAACTCGGGGGTGTTGACCCGGAAGTAGGCCTGCAAAGGGAGCTCCACCTTCACCCCCGGGGGGATGTAGACGAAGGAGCCCCCGGACCAGGCGGCGGAGTTCAGGGCGGCGAACTTGTTGTCCTCCGGGGGCACCACCTTGGCGAAGTACTCCTTGAAGAGGTCCTCGTACTTCTTCATCCCCTCCTCAATGGCCACGAAGATGACCCCCTGCCGCTCCAGCTCCTCCTTCACCCGGTGGTAGACCATCTCCGAGTCGTACTGGGCCCCCACCCCGGCGAGCACCTTCCTTTCCGCCTCGGGGATGCCCAGGCGCTCGTAGGTCCGGCGGATCTCCTCGGGGATTTCCTCCCAGCTTTTGGCGTCCCGGGTTTCCGCAGGTTTCACGTAGTAGACCAGGTTGTCCAGGTCCAGGCCGGAAAGATCGGGGCCCCAGGTGGGCATGGGCTTTTTCTGGAAGATCTCCAAAGCCCGCAGGCGGAACTTCCGCATCCACTCGGGCTCCCCCTTGTGGTAGCTGATGGCCTCGATCACCCTTCGGGTGAGGCCCCGCTCGGCTATATAGACCGGCTTGACCTCGTCCACGAAGTGGTACTTGTACTCCTCGCCCAGCGCCTTCAGGTCTACCTCGCTCATGCCCCCTCCTTTACCCTTTCCCTAAGCCACTCGTAGCCCTTAGCCTCCAGCTCCAGGGCCAGCTCCGGGCCCCCTTCCGCCACGATGCGCCCGTCCATCATCACGTGCACCCGGTCGGGGACGATGTAGTTCAAGAGGCGCTGGTAGTGGGTGATCACCAGGGCGCCGAAGTTGGGGCCCCGCATGGCGTTCACCCCCCGGGCCACCACCTTGAGGGCGTCGATGTCCAGCCCGGAGTCGGTCTCGTCCAAGACGGCGTAGGTGGGCTGGAGGACCAGGAGCTGGAGGATCTCGTTGCGCTTCTTCTCCCCGCCGGAGAAGCCCTCGTTGAGGTAGCGGGAGAGGTAGGATTCGTCCCACTCCAGAAGCTCCAAGGCCTTCTTCACCTTGGTCCAAAACTCCGCCACCCCCACCTCCCGGCCCAGCCTGGCCTGGAGGGCCAGGCGCAGGAAGTTGGCGATGGTCACCCCCGGCACCTCCACCGGGTACTGGAAGGCCAGAAAGAGGCCCTTTTTGGCCCTCTCGTCCGGGGAGAGGTCCAGGATGCTCTCCCCATCCAGCAGGATGTCCCCTTGTTCCACCGTGTACTCGGGGTCCCCGGCCAGGATCTTGCCCAGGGTGCTCTTGCCGGCCCCGTTGGGGCCCATGAGGGCGTGCACCTGGCCCTTGGGGACCACCAGGTTCACGCCCTTAAGGATGGTCTCGCCGTCAATGGAAGCCCAGAGGTCGCGGATTTCTAGCTGGTTCATCGTTCTGCCTCCTGATGCTGGGTCGGGCTCTTACTGCGACCCATTCGCAGTAAGAGTATAGACCCTTCACCCCCTAAAGTATAGTGATTTAGTCGGGATTTGCCAGGTGGAAGCCCAGGGCCTCGGGGAGGGCCAGGGGGGAGGGGGGCAGGCGGCTTTGTAGCTCGGGGCAGAAGCGGCCCAGGGCCCGGCCCAGCTGGAAGCGAAGGGGTTCGGGAAGGGGGCTTTTCCTCACCTCCAGAACCTTTTGCCAGGCGGCCTCCTTCTCCCCCAGGCCCAAAAGGGCCAGGATCTCCACCGCCCGGGCTTGGGCCAGGAGGCCTGGGTCCTCGAGGGGAGGCAGGGCCACCACCTGGGCCAGGGCCTCCCCAAACCAGCCTCCCCGGGCCAGGGCCTCCGCATAGCCCAGGCGGGCCTGGGCTTCCAGGTAGGGGTTTTTCAGGGGAAGGAGGGGTTTTAAGAGGGCCTTGCCCTCTTCCGGGGGCAGGAGGAGGGAAAGGAGGCTAAGGGTGTCCAGGCGGAGAGCGGTATAGCGCTCGGTGGGCTCCTCGGGAATCTCTGCCAGGAGGTCCTGAAGAAGGCGGAAGGCGGTGGGGGCGGTAAGGCCCCCAAGGAAGGGGGGGCGGTAGGGCTGGCCGGCCTCCAGGAGAAGATAGGTGGCTCCTAGGCGGAAGAGGGTGCGCAGGTGGCGGTAGCGGGCCTCCTTGGGCCTTTCCCTAGTGGTGCGAAAGTAGGCTTCGGCCGAAACCAGAAGCCGTAGGGCGGCAAAAGGGCGGCCCCGGGCGGCCTCGAGGATCCCGGCCTCGCTTTCCACCCGGGCCCGGGTGAAGGGGTCCTCCGCTTCGGCCAGGGCCCTCTCTATGGCCTTGCCCGCCTCCTCGTAGAGGCCCAGGCGCCGCAGGAGGGTGGCGTAGCGGGCCCTTACCCGGGCCACCTCGTCCTTAGGGGCACCCCCTTCCTCCAGGGCCTTTAGGCCTTCCTCCATGCGGGGCTTGGCCTCGAGGCTTCCTAGGCGCATGAGGAGGTCCCCCATCTGGTAGCGGGCCCTTCCCAGAAGGAGGGGGTCGTGGCCCACCTGGGAAAGGGCCTCCAAGGCCTCCCGGTAGCGGCCCAGGTCCTTGGCCACCAGGCCCCGCCACAGGTGTACCCGGTCCTGGAGGAAGGGGGCCACGGGAAGCCCTTGCGCCTCCTCTACGAACCGGGCCGCCTTCTCGTAATCCCCTTTCCAGCGCTCCACCGCCGCCATGACCAAAAGCCCTTCCGCCTGAGCGGTTTCGTTCAGGAGCGTGAGGTCCTTCTTGGGGGGGAGGAGTTCCTCCGCCTCCTTGTAAAGGGCGGCGTCCGCCTTGGCCTCCGCCCTTTTGATGCGGGCCCAGGTGCGCAAGGAGGGGCTTTGGGCCTCGGAGAGCACCCGGAGGGCCTCCTCCGCCTCGGGGTGGGCGTACTGGCCCAAGACGGCCCGGTAGCGCACCACCACCGCGGCCAGGGCCTCGAGGTCCTCCCGGGGCCAGGCCTGGGCTTCCTGCCAGAGCCCGGGAAGGAGGGCCAGCCGGGCAGGGTCCTCCTGCAGAAGATCCAAAAGTATCCGGATCTCCCCCGCCTTGTAGGCGTGATGCAGCTTGCGGAAGAGGTTTTCCTTAGGGAAGAAGGAGAGGGCCAGGCGGTGGAGCTCCTTGGGGGCCTCCTGGGGGAGGAGGCTTCTTAAGGTGGGGCGCACCAGGCCTTCCCCTACCCAGTCCAAAAGGGCCCTTTCCGCTTGCGAAAGGCGTTCCAGAGGCTTGCCCAGGGCCTTTTCCAAGAGCTCTGCGGGGAAGGCGGGATCGGCCTCGGGGCTGAAGGCGGAAAGGGCCAGGAGCAGGGGTTTGAGGGCTGGGTCGTCTTGCAAAGGGGTTTGGGGATCGTGCTTGGCGGCTTCCAGAAGCACCAAGCGGGAAAGCTCCCCGAAGTTGCGTCCCGCCTGGTTCACCAAAGCCTCTAGCCTCTCCGGGGACAGGTGGGGAAGCCGCTCCCGCACGAAGCGCCGGGCCTCCTCCCGGCTCGGGGGGGAAAGGGGTTGGTGGGGCAGGGTGGGGGGTGGCTCGCTTAAGGCCGCCACGTAGGGGATGGTCAAGGCCTTTAGGAAAGGCTCCAGCCAGGCCGCAAGCCCCCTTTGGGTGCCGTCCGGGCCCCGCAGGGGGAGGCCTTCCAGGGTGCCCTCCGCCTCGGCCCGCAGGAGGAGGGGGCGCCCCTCCCGGTTCAGGCCCCGGGCCAAAAGGGTCAGGACCTCCTGTTCCAAGGCCCCCTGCAGGATGTAGGGCTGGGTGGGGGAAAGCTGGGCCAGAAGGGACCGCACCTCCTCCCCTGCCCCCAAGCCCTCGGCCAAGGGGACCAGGGCCTGGGCCAGTTCCCCCCCCAGGTTGAGGAGAAAGGGTTCCTTTCCCGGCAGGGCGGAGAGGGCACGGCTTAAGGCGGCCAAGAGAACCCCCTTGCCCGTGGCCGGCCCCCCCACCACCACCATCTGAGGCTTACCTCCGGCCTCCAGTTCCTTCAGGAAACGGCGGAAGATACGGCGTTTGTCCCGGCCCAGGGTCTTGCGGGCGCTTTCTAGGAAAAGCTCCGCCGGGGGAGGGGGGGGTGGGAGGCCCGCCTCCTGGTATAGCTGGGCGATGACCCCGTAAAGCCTTTCCTTCTCCTCGGGGCTTCCCAGGTCCTTGTAGAGGATGTTGCGCACCGTCCCCGCCTTGCCCCCCCGTTCGGTCATAAGGGCTTCCAGCCAGCGCAAGGAGCCCCGCTTGCCCCGGTGGTCCCGGCCCCTGAGGTGAGGGCGGAGCTCCTCCAGATAGCGCAACCAGGGTGTATTCGCATCCGACATGGTGATTACACTATACCAGCCCCGGTGTGGCTACAGCCTACCCAGATTAAACCGCCCCCGGTTTGGGGGCGGTAGGAAGGGGCGAAAGGCCTGGCCTCAGTGCACGGGTTCGTTGAACTGGGCCTCCTCGGTGGAGCCCTTGAGGGCCAGGGTGGAGGCCTCCCCCTGGGTGAGGGCCAGGACCACCTCGTCGAAGTAGCCCGCCCCCACCTCCCGCTGGTGCTTCACGGCGGTGAAGCCCTGGGCCTGGGCCAGGAACTCCTTCTGCTGGAGTTCCACGAAGGCGGGCATGCCCCGGGTCTTGTAGCCCTTGGCCAGCTCCCAGGTGTAGTAGTTCACCGTGTGCCAGCCCGCCAGGGTGATGAACTGGAACTTGTACCCCATCTCCCCCAGCTCCCGGTTGAACTTGGCGATGGTCTCGTCGTCCAGGAACTTCTTCCAGTTGAAGGAGGGGGAGAGGTTGTAGGCAAGAAGTTTATCCGGGAACTCCTTCTTCACCGCCTCGGCGAACTTGCGGGCCTCTTCCAGGTCGGGCTTGGAGGTTTCCATCCAGATGACGTCGGCGTAGGGGGCGTAGGCCAGGGCCCGGGCGATCCCCGCCTCGAGGCCATTCCTGACCCGGTAGAAGCCCTCAGGGGTGCGCTCCCCGGACAGGATAAAGGGCCTGTCCCGCTCGTCGATGTCGCTGGTGATCAGGGTGGCGGCCTCGGCGTCGGTGCGGGCGATGATCACCGTGGGCACCCCCATGATGTCTGCGGCCAGGCGGGCGGCCTGCAGGGTGCGGATGTGCTGGGAGGTAGGCACCAGGACCTTGCCCCCCAGGTGGCCGCACTTCTTCTCCGAGGCCAGCTGGTCCTCGTAGTGGATACCGGCGGCCCCCGCCTCAATCATGGCCTTGGTGAGCTCAAAGACGTTCAAGGCCCCGCCAAAGCCCGCCTCGGCGTCGGCCACGATGGGCACGTACCAGTCCCGGGTCACCTTGCCCTCGGAGCGCTCGATCATGTCGGCGCGCATCAGGGCGTTGTTGAGGCGCTTCACGATCTGGGGCACGGAGTTATAGGGGTAGAGGGACTGGTCGGGGTAGGTCTGCCAGGCCAGGTTGGCGTCGGCGGCCACCTGCCAGCCGGAGAGGTAGATGGCTTCCAGCCCGGCCCGCACCATCTCCACCGCCATGGCCCCGGTGTAGGCCCCGAAGGTGTGCACGTAGGGCCGTTCGTGCAGAAGCTGCCAGAGCCTTTCCGCTCCTCGCTTGGCCAGGGTGTACTCCACCTTCACGCTGGGGCGAAGCCGCACCACGTCCTCGGGGCGGTAGTCCCGCCTCACCCCCTTCCAACGGGGGTTGGTGGCCCACTCCCGCCTAAGCTCCTCCGCCTCTTGCCGCATCTCGGGGGTCAGCATGCTTAAGGGATCCATCCCTCACCTCCCAAGCCCAGTCTGGAGCTGGGAGAAGTTACAGTGTAGGGTGTAAGGCAAGAGGCTTAACACCCCTTGATGGTGTTTTCCCCTCTTAACTACACCGGTTTATACCCTTTCCTCTTTTTTCCTTCGCTAAGCCCCAACGAGGTGACGCCTACCGGAGGCCCTTTCCGGGGCCCCCACCCTGGCGCAAGCCAGGGTGGGGTGGTATTACACCCTTGTCGGGGATTTACGGGGGACCCCAGCCTGGCTTTGGGGTTACCTGGCTTGCTGGGCGGCGATGAGAAGGGGGTCCCAGACGGGGCTATAGGGCGGGGCGTAGGCCAGGTCCAGGCTCAGCAGGTCCTCCACCGTGCCCCCTTGGTGCAGGAGGGCGGCCAGGGCATCGATGCGCAGGGCCCCGTGCCCATGGGCCACCACCGCCCCACCCAGAAGCCTTCCCGTCCCATCCTCATAAATGAGCTCCACCCAAAGGGGCTGGCTTCCCGGGTAGTAATGGGCCCCGTCCCGGCTTTGGATGAAGACCTTCTTGGCCTGGAAGCCCTCCCTTGAGGCGGCCTCCTGGGATAGCCCGGTGGTGGCCACCGCCAAACCGAAGGCCTTAAAGATGGCCGTGCCCACCACCCCGGCGAAGCGGGCCTCCTTGCCGGCGATGGCCGCCCCGGCGGTGCGGCCATGCTTGTTGGCCACGTCCCCCAGAGGAAGCCAGTAGGGGCGCTTCAGCACCTGGTGGAAGCTTTCCGCCACGTCCCCGGCAGCGTAGACACCTTCCAGGTTGGTGCGCATCCTCTCGTCGGTGGCGATGGCCCCCGTGGGGCCCAAGGCCACCCCCATGGCCTGGGCCAAAAGGGTGTGGGGCCTGACCCCCGTGGCCACCAGGACCAGGTCGGCGGGCACCACCCCTTCCGAGGTTTCCACCGCCTCCACCCGGCCCTGGCCCCTGAAGGCCGCCGCCTTTACCCCGGTCCAGACCTCCACCCCGTGCCGCTCCAGCTCCTCCCTTAGAAGATGACCCACCTCCCCATCCCAGTGGGGTAGGGGGCGGTCCTTGAGCTCCAGGAGGGTGACCTCGAGGCCCCGCTTGCGGAAGGCCTCGGCCACCTCGAGGCCGATGTACCCTGCCCCCAGGATGGCAGCCCGTTTGGCCCCCTCCAGGGCCTTAAGGATCCTCTCCCCATCCTCCATGCTCCTTAGGGTGTAGACCCCTTCCTGCTCCGTGCCCGGGATGGGGGGAAGGGTGGGTTTGGCCCCGGTGGCCAGCACCAGGTGGTCGTACCGGTCGTGGAAAGTGCGGCCCTCCTGGTGGTCAAAGACGGTAAGGGTTTTAAGCTCCGGGTCCACGTCCACCACCTCGTGGCGGGTGTGGATTTGGACCCCTTGCTTTTGAAATTCCTCCGGGGTCCGGGCCACCAGCTTTTCCAGACGGGGAATCTCCCCGGAAAGCACGTAGGGCAGGCCGCAGGCCCCGTAGGAAACCCATCCCGATTTCTCGTAGACCACCACCTCGAGGTCCGGGTTCTCCCGCTTGGCCTTGGCGGCGGCGGAGGCCCCGCCCGCCACCCCACCGATCACCACGAGCCGCTTGCCCATAGGGCTTATTCTCCCTCAAGAAAAGGGGTCAGATGTCCCTGGGGTAAAATGGGGTCATGTCGGCCTCGGGTCAGGTTTTTCGGGAGAGGGTAAAGCTCCTTGTGGAGAAGGTGATCTCAGAGATGGGGCTTGAAAAACGCTTTCGTGTAGAAACCGAGTATCTTTCTCCCCATGGGAGTGTAGTACGAGACCGAGACCGCAGGGTTGATGTGGCGGTATTGGACTCCGAGGGCCGCCCCTATCTATTTATTGAATGCAAATGGCAAACCAGCTCGGGCACAGCCGAAGACAAGCTATTTCGTTCGGCAGAAGAGGCGAGAAGGGACCGTATTTTTGGGGTTCACTCTGTGGTGGTGCTTGGAGGGAGTGGTTTTAATAGAAAAGTCTATAGGTGGGCCTTGACAGAGGGTTTTGTGCACGAAGCTTTTTTGGAAACTTGGTTGCGGGAGTTTTTTGGAAGATGAGTCTCCCGTTGCTCTTTCCAGCGAAGACGGGTTCAGGGGAGGAGGGGGGTTTGCCGCCTCCCCTCAAGTGGGCGGGGGGTAAGCGTTGGTTGGTTCCTTACCTTAACGAGATATATGGCCTGCATCGTCATCGCACGTTGGTGGAACCCTTTGTGGGCGGTATGGCCGTAACCCTGGGCCTTCTGCCCGAAAAGGCTCGCCTGAACGATGCCAACCCCCACTTGATAAACTTTTATCGGTGGGTTCAAAGGGGTTTGGTGGTGGACATACCCCTCGCCAACGATAAGAACCTGTACTATACACACAGAAAACGCTTTAACGACTTGATACGGGAAGGCCTATGGGCTACCAAGGAAGCCGCAGAGTTGTTTTATTACCTGAATCGTACGGGCTACAACGGCCTCTGCCGCTTTAACAAAAAGGGGGAGTTCAACGTTCCCTTCGGAAAATACAAGACCATCACCTATAGGCGTGACTTTCGTGATTACCAGCCGCTTTTTGCCCGTTTTGAGCTCACGGCTTTAGACTTCCGCCAAGTGAGCTTAGAGCCGGAGGATTTTGTCTACGCAGACCCTCCTTACGATGTGGAGTTCACCAAGTATGCTCCCGATGGCTTTTCTTGGCAAGACCAAGTGGACCTGGCCGAGTTGCTTTCCTCACACCCTGGCCCAGTGGTTATCTCAAACCAAGCCACAAAACGCATCGTGGATCTGTACAAAGGGTTAGGCTATGAGCTCCGCTTTCTTGCCGCCCCTCGGCGGATCAGTTGCGACGGGAATCGTCAGCCTGCCCTCGAGGTGCTAGCTTTGCGGAACATTTAGTTCTTCAACGGCCTGGAGCTGCCCACCCTTTAGGTGCAGTATCCGGTCTGCTTGGCTCGCCAGCTCCAGGTCGTGGGTGACCAGGATCAGGGTACGCTTTCGCCCTGCCTCAAAGAGGAGGGCCGCCACCTGCTCCCGGGAAGCGGCGTCCAGGTTGCCCGTGGGCTCGTCGGCGAAGAGGATGGGAGGGTCCAGGGCCAGGGCCCGGGCCAGGGCCACCCGTTGTTGCTCCCCTCCGGAGAGGCGGCTTGGCAGGTGGTGGGCCCTTTCCAGAAGGCCCACCCTTTGCAAAAGATCCAGGGCCTTTTCCTTGCGGACCCTTGGGGGAAGGCCAGCCAGGAAAAGGGGGAAGGCCACGTTCTCCCAGGCGGTGAGGGTGGGGATCAGGTTCCACTGCTGAAAGACAAAGCCCATGTGCTTGAGGCGCACCTCCGCCCTTTGGTCCTCGGAAAGCCGGTGCAAGGCCAGCTCCCCCAGGTAGACCCCCCCTTCCGTGGGCAGGTCAAAGCCGGCCAGGAGGTTAAGGAGGGTGGTTTTGCCGCTACCCGAAGGCCCCACCACCGCGGTGCTCCCTTGGGGGAAGGCGAAGGTGAACCCTTCCAGGGCCACCACCTCCCTATCGCCTTGCCGGTAGCGTTTGCCGAGGTTTTGCGCTCGCAAGAGGCTCATGCTTCCCCATCCTTCCAAAGGCTGACGGCAAAGCCAAGGCGTAGCGGCATCAGACCCTCCCCAGGGCTTCCACCACGGGTATGCGGCTGGCGTGGTAGGCGGGAAGGAGCCCTGCGGAAAGCCCAAGCCCCAGGGCCACCAGGAGGGCGAAGAGGGAAAGCCTTGGGGTGACGGCGGAAAGGGCAAGGCCCACCTGGTCCAGGGTGTAGAGGTTGATGGCCTGGGAAACCGCACTTCCCAGGGCCAGGCCCAGGAGCCCCCCGAAGGAGGCCAGGAGAAGGGCCTCCAGCACCACCAGCCGGAAGATGAAGCCCCGCTTGGCGCCGAGGGCCCGCATGACCCCGAACTCCCGGGTGCGCTCGTACACGGACATCATCACCGTGTTGGCCACCAAAAGCCCCCCCACCACCAAGGCCACCAGGCTGATGCCGAAGCGCACCAGGTCGCTGATGCGCAGGGCCCTTTCCGCAAAGCGCATCACGTCCCCGGTGGTCTGGGCCTTGAGGCCAGGGAGCCTGGCCTCGAGGGCCCGGGCCACCTCCTCCGCCTTCTGCCCGGGGTTTAGGGCCACCAGCAAGGCGGTGTAGTTCTCCGTGCCCAAGACCTCCTGGAGGGGCTTCAGGGGCACGAAGATGAGGTTATCGGCAAGCCCCCCGCTTTCCTCCAGGATGCCCTCCACCTTAAGCTCCACCCGGGGGGAAAGCCTGAGGGGGCTTCCTAGGGCAAGCTGGCTTCGCTTGGCCACCTTGCCCCCCACGATGGCCCCCCTTTCCGAGGGGAGGAGCCCTCCAGCCTGGAGCCTTACCCCGGGGTAGAGGAGGTCCGGGGCCACGCCCTCGGGTAGGCCCTGGAAGAAGAAGCTACTCTGGGGGTCAAACCCGCCCCGGGCTAGGAAAAGGGTGGGGATGATGGCCCGCACGCCCAGTTCCTTGCCCGCTTCCTGGGCCAGCCCGTACTCCTTGGGGGTGATCTCGGGGTAGCCGGAAAACCCAAACCCCTCCATGCCCTCGGGGACGATCTGGATGGCAGGGCCCACCCGGGATAGCTCCTGGGCCAAGGAGCGCCTTAAGCCCTCCCCGAAGGAGAGGAAGAGGACCATGCTGGTGGTGGCGATGAGCACACCCAAGAGGGTGAGGAAACTGCGCACGGGGCGGGCCAAGAGGTTGCGGAGGACCAGGCGAAAAAGCTCCACGCCTCCAAGCTTACCCCCTGGGCGCAGGGCGGGGTGTGGAGGGGCCTACAGAGAAGGGGCTAAAGAAGCCTTTCCACAAAACGGGTTTCCATCTCCTCCAGGAACTGGCTGGGGTCCACCTTCTGCCTTTCGGGGTGATGGTAGTAGGCCTTTTCCGCCTCGGCGAAGTTCTCGTGGCCCACGAACCACAAGAATTCCCGCTCCCCGATCCAGTAGGCCCCCAACACCTGGAAGCCCGTGGCCTGGCGCAAGGGGACGATGACCTCGAGGAACACCTTTTGAAAGGCCTCCTTGGCGCCTTCCTTCAACCGGTAGCGGCGCATCTGGACGGTCATGGCCTTAGCTTACCGCCTATAATCAAAGGCATGCGCACGGCGGAGATCCGGGAAAAGTACCTGTCCTTCTTCGAGGGCAAGGGGCACCTGCGCCTGCCCTCCTTCAGCCTCATCCCCGAAAACGATCCCTCCTTGCTTTTCACCTCCGCAGGCATGGCCCCCCTAAAGCCCTACTTCCTGGGGGCCAAGCCCATCTTCGGGGGCAAGGAGTGGCGAAGGATCACCACCTGCCAGAAATGCCTCCGGGTTGGAGACATAGAGAACGTGGGGAGAACCGCCCGGCACAACACCTTCTTCGAGATGCTGGGCAACTTCTCCTTCGGGGACTACTTCAAGAAGGAGGCCATCCTTTGGGCCTGGGAGTTCCTCACCGACCCCAAGTGGCTGGGCCTGGATCCGGATCGGCTATGGGTCACGGTCTACGAGGACGACGACGAGGCCTACGCCATCTGGCGGGACCTGGTGGGGGTGCCTGAGGAAAGGATTGGCCGCTTTGGGGAGGACGAGAACTACTGGCCGGGCGGGGCCATCACCCATGGGCCCAATGGGCCTTCGGGCCCCTGTTCGGAGATCTTCTTTGACCGGGGCCCAGCCTTCGGCACCCCCGACGAGACGGGTCCCAACACGGGAAGCGGGGACCGGTTCGTGGAGATCTGGAACCTGGTCTTCACCCAGTACGACCGCCAAGGCCCCATTCCCGGCCCCGGCATCCTGAAGCCCTTGCCCCAGAAGAACATCGACACGGGCATGGGCCTGTACCGGGTGGCGGCCATCCTGCAGGACGTGGAGGACTTCTACCGCACGGACACCTTCTACCCCATCATCGAGCGGGTGGCCCTTTGGAGCGGTAAGCCCTACGAGGGGAAGGCATCCGTGAGCCACCGGGTGATCGCGGACCACGTCCGGGCGGTGGTGGCGGCCCTTTCCGATGGCGTGACCTTCTCCAACACCGGCCGGGGGTACGTGATCCGCCGCCTGCTTCGCCGGGCCTTGAGGCATGGCTACCTTTTGGGCCTGCAAGACCCCTTCCTCCACCGCCTGGCCCCGGTGGTGGCCGAGGTTCTGGGGGACTTCTACCCGGAGATGCAGGCCAACCTGCCTGCGGTGGAGAAGCAGATCCGCCTCGAGGAGGAACGCTTCCTGGAAACCCTGGAAGGGGGCCTCAGGCGTCTGGACACCCTGCTTGCGGGCCTCAAGCCGGGTGAGGTGGTGCCGGGGGCGGAGGCCTTCCGCCTTTACGACACCTACGGCTTCCCCCTGGACCTTACGGTGGAGATCGCCGCCGAGAGGGGCTTTGGCGTGGACACCGAGGGCTTCAAGCGGGCCATGGAGGAGCAACAGGAGCGCTCCCGGGCGGCCATGGCCTTTGAGCGGGAGATCTTCAAGAAAAGCGCCCAGGTGCTGGAGGAGCTCTATGCGGAAAGGGGGGCCACGGAGTTTCTGGGCTACGGGACCCTGGAAGGGGAGGCCACCGTCTTGGCCCTTTTGGCCGGGGACCAAAGCCTGGAGGAAGCGGGCCCTGGCACCGAGGTCCAGGTGGTTTTGGACCGGACCCCCTTCTATGCGGAAGGGGGTGGGCAGATCGGGGACTTTGGCCACCTGGAGTGGCCCATGGGCCGGGCCAGGGTGGAGACCACCCTTAAGACGGAAAAGGGGATCTTCCTGCACCGGGCCAGGGTGGAGGAGGGGACCTTGCGGGTGGGGGAAAGGGTGCGGGCGGTGGTGGACCCCGCCCGCCGGGATACGGAGCGCCACCACACCGCCACCCACCTCCTCCATGCGGCGTTGAGGGCGGTCCTGGGCCCCCATGTGCGCCAGGCGGGAAGCCTGGTGGCCCCGGACCGGCTGCGCTTTGACTTCACCCACCCCGAGCCCCTCAAGGAAGAGGAGCTGGAGCGGATTGAGCTTTTGGTGAACCGCTGGATCATGGCGGATTTCCCCGTCACCTGGCGCTATCTGCCCCTGGAGGAGGCCAAGCGGGAGGGGGCCATGGCCCTTTTCGGCGAGAAGTATGGGGAGGTGGTGCGGGTGGTGCGGGTGGAGGGAAGCCCTCTGCCCGGGGTGGAGTCCAAGGAGCTTTGCGGGGGCACCCACGTGCGGCGCACGGGGGAGATCGGGGCCTTCCTCATCCAGAAGGAGGAGGCGGTTTCCGCAGGGGTGAGGCGCCTGGAGGCGGTGGCCGGGGAGTGGGCGGTGCGCTTCGCCCGGGGTGGCCTCAACCGGATTAGGGCCTTGGCCGAGCGGCTTTCCGTGGGGGAGGCAAAGCTGGAGGAGCGCCTGGAAAAGCTCCTGCAGGAGCTCAAGGCCAAGGAGAAGGAGGTGGAAAGCCTCAAAGCACGCCTGGTGCAGGCGGAGCTTAAGAAGGAGTTCGCCCTCTTGGAGAAAGGGGATTTGCGCTACGGGGTGCTGGAGCTTCCCGGGGTGGACATGGCCGCCTTGCGCCAGGCGGCGGACGATCTGGTGCAACGGGGAGCGGATGTGGCCCTGGTCCTGAGCGGAGGCCAGGCGGTGCTCAAGCTTTCCCCCAGGGCCCAGGAAAGGGGCCTCGAGGCGGGGGCCCTCTTCCGGGCCCTCGCCGAGCGGGCTGGGGGCCGGGGGGGTGGGAAGGGGGCCTTGGCCCAAGGGGGTGGGCTATCCCCCGAGAAGGCGCGGGAGGCCCTTCCCCACCTCTTGCCCTAGGGCCGAAATCCTTTCTCGCTCCCTTGGTTTGGGGAAAGGGCGTACCGGAACCCACGTGGCCACGGGCTAGTTGCGAAGTGGGGTAGGGTTACCCATTTCCCTCGTCAGGTACTCCCGCGATTGGGCCTTTCTGGGGCCCCACCCTGGCCCAAGCCAGGGTGGGGTGGTATTAAGTGCCTTCCCCTTAGAAAACCACCTCCACTCCCCCTAGGGCCTGCAGGGCCAACCGCACCGCCTTTTCCAACTCATCAAGGTCCCGGTAGTGCCTCCTCGGCAGCAAATACCCCTTCACCCGCCGCCACACCGTCTCCATGGGGTTCCAGTGCGGAGAGTACCGCGGTAGGTACCCTAGCCCCAACCCCCTCCTCCCCCAATCCTCCACCCTACCCCTCACCTCCTTGCTCCGGTGAAAGGAAGCATGGTCCCAAAAGAGTCGCAAAGGCTTTCCTAGCCCCTCCGCCACCCGGTCCAGGTAGGCCCGTACCTCCGCCCCACCCACCTTCCCCCGGCACAGGGCGTACCAAAGCCGCCACCCCTCCCCGTCCCACACCAGGTGCCCCAGCACGTTCAGCCTACCCCCTTTCCCCCGCACCCGTGGCACCCCTTTGCTCTCCCGCCGCCGCACCCAGGTGTACGCCGGAGGAAGGGAAAGGGCAAAGCCCGCCTCGTCCATGTACCCCACCGCCATCACCCCAGCCTCTGCCCCCTTTTTGCCTCCGCCTCCGCCCTCCTGAACTCCGCCTCCTCCTCGGGACTGGGCCTGCCCGCCGGCACGTACCGCGTCCGCTTCCACACGTACCCCATGCCCCGCAGGTGCCGGTGAAGGGTATTGTGCCCCAACCACAGGCCAAACTGCTCCCACACCGCCTCCCGCAGCTGGGAAATGGTCCATGTCCGCTCCTCCGCCAGGCAGGTCCTCAGGAAGGCCCGTATCTCCTCTTGCTTACGCAAATGTGTTTGGCCTTCGGCCAAAGCATCCGTCACCTTGGCCTTGGCCCCTGGGGGTTTGCGATAGGCCAGGCCTGGAAGTCCTTCCCGGAGGAAGCGGCGCAACACCTGGCGCACCCCCGTGGGGTCAAGGCCCAGGAAGCGGGCAATCCTGGGTGCCGTCCACCCCGTGCCCGCAAGGCGCACCATCAGGGCCCACTTGCGGGTCTTGGGGTGGACGCCGGGGTCCTTGGACAGCTGCAGGAGAAGCCGGTCCTCCTCAGGGGTCAGATGGATACGGATGGGTGCAGGCATGGGGGTATTTTACGGGGAAGGTACTTAAACCCCTTCCCCGTATCCTGGGGTAAAATGGCGCCATGGCACTAGCCCTTAGCCTTCTAGCTGTGGCCCTCTCCTGGGCCCTTTTCGGCCTCACCTTTGGGCGCTACCGCATGCGCCCTTCCCTGCATAACGCCCTCTACTCCCTGGGCCTTCTCCTCTTTGCCCTGGCGGTTTCCGCCGAGCTTTTGGCCAAGCTCCTAGGGGCCTGGAACCCCCTTCTTTACCGGCTTTGGTACCTCGCCGGGGCCATGCACGGGGTGACCTTTTTGGGCCTGGGGAGCCTGGCCCTTCTGAACCCGAGGGCGGCCCGGGGGCTTCTTTGGGTGCTTCTTCCCTTCATCCTGTATGGGCTCTACCTGGTGCTGGCAACGCCCTTGGATTTTTCCCAGCTTCCTTTCCCCTATGCCCCCTCGGGCAAGGCCTTTCCTGAGCCCAGCCTTACCTCGCCTCGGCTTTGGACCATTCCCTTTAACCTTTTGGGCACGGTGCTGATGGCGGGGGTGGCCCTCTATACCACCCTGCTCTTCTGGCGGAAAAACCTCCTTAGGGCCCAGGGCACGGCCCTCATCTTCCTGGCGGCCTTGGCGTTGGCCTCCACCAGCACCTTGAACCGCTTCGGGGTGGTGGGCCTCGAGGAGGTGGGAAGGGCCATTGGGGTTGCCCTTCTCTACCTGGGGGTGGTTTTGGCGGACCGTAGCGTGCCGTATGCGTCTGGGCGCGCTTGATGTGGGAGAGGCCAGGATCGGCTTGGCGGTGGGGGAGGAAGGAAGCCCCTTCGCCTTTGGTCGGGGCTATCTGGTGCGGAAAAGCCTGGAAGAGGATGTGGCGGCCCTCCTGGACTTCGTGCGCCGGGAGGGGGTGGGGAAGCTGGTGGTGGGCCTTCCCCTGCGCACCGACCTCAAGGAAAGCGCCCAGGCCAAGCGGGTCCTTCCCCTGGTGGAGGCGCTTAGGGCCAAGGGGGTGGAGGTGGAGCTTTTGGACGAGCGCTACACCACCCAGGCGGCAGCCAGGCGCCTAAAACACGCCCCCAAGCGAGTTCGCCAGGAGAAGGGCCGCCTGGACGAGATGAGCGCCGTGGTGCTATTGGAGGACTACCTTGCGGGAAGGCTCTAGGCGCTGGCTTTGGCGGGGGGTGGTGGCCCTGTTCCTCACCTTCGCCCTCCTCCTCTTCTACGCCCTTTGGCTGCTGGGTCCCACGGGGAGGGAGGCCACCGTGCGCATCCCCCGGGGGGCCACCGGGCAGGAGGTGGCGAGGATCCTGGAGGAGGCGGGGCTTTTGCGCTCCGGACACCTCTTTTCCGCCTACCTCCGCTTCTCCGGGCGGGCCAAGAGGCTGGTTCCCGGGGTCTACCGCCTTAAGGGGGAGGGGGCCTTCCGCCTGGCCCGGGCCCTTACGGGAGGAGAGAAGCCCCTTACGGTGACCCTCGCCTTCCCCGAAGGGGAAAGGGCGGTGGACTACGCCAGAAGGCTTTCCCAGGCAGGCCTGGATGGGGATGGTTTCCTAAGGCTCGTCCAGGAGCCTGGCGCCCTGCGCCCCCCCTACGTGGAGGGAAGGACCTTGGAGGGCTACCTCTTCCCGGCCACCTACACCTTTGACCTGTTGGCCACCCCCGAGGAGGTGCTTCGGGCCCTCCTGCGCCGCTTTGAGGCCGAGCTTACCCCTCCGGTAAAGCGCCTTTTGGGGGAGAGGGGGCTTTCCGTTCACGCCTGGGTGACCCTGGCCTCCATCGTCCAGGCGGAGGCGGGGAGCCTCGAGGAGATGCCCAAGATCGCCGGGGTTTTCCTGAACCGGCTGGAACGGGGCATGCCCCTACAGGCGGATCCCACCGTGGCCTACGCCCTAGGCAAGCGGCTACCCGAGCTTTCCCGGAAGGCGGGGGATTTCGCCCACGACTCCCCCTACAACACCTACCGCTATGCCGGGCTTCCCCCGGGGCCCATCGGCAACCCCGGGCGGGCGGCCCTCCTTGCGGTGCTCAACCCCGTACGCACCGACGCCCAGGGGCGGCCTTACCTCTACTTTTTCCACGCTCGAGGGCAGCTTTTCCTAAGCACCGATTTTGAGGCCCATCTTCAGGGCCTAAACCGCTACCGCTACTCCTCCCCGTGACGCAACAGCCTTAGCTGGGCGTAGGCGAAGAAGAGGGTGAGGAGGAGGATGACCACGGTGACGGCGGCAGCGTAGCCCAACCGGAAGTTCTCAAACCCCGATTCGTAAAGGTAGTAGCCCAACACCCGGGTGGCCCCGTAGGGCCCGCCCCGGGTGAGGAGGAAGACCGCCGAGTAGGACTGCAAGGAGAGGATGGTACCCACCACCACCAAAAAGGCCACCGCCGGGCGCATGAGGGGGAGGACCACGTGGCGGAAGGCTTCAAGAGGCCCTGCCCCGTCCACATAGGCCGCCTCCAGAAGGGTTTTGGGGATGGCCTTAAGCCGGGCCGAGGCCACCAGGACCCCATACCCCAGGTGCCGCCAGAGGGTGAAGAGGACCACCATCACCAAAGCCCAAAACCCCTCCCGGTCCCACGGAGGGATAGGCAGGAACTGGGCCAGGGCCCCGTACTCGGGGGTGAAGAGGGTGTACCAGCTCAAGGTGGCCCCGCCCAGGGTCACCAGCCCGGGCAGGAAGAGGAGGCTTTTGGCCAGGCGCTCGTAGGGGGCTCCTTCCAAGGCCACCGCCAAGGCCAGGGAAAGCCCCACGAAAAGGGGCAGGGCCAGGAGCATGAACTTCAGGGTCACAAAGAGGCTTCCAAAGAAGGCGGGGTCCCTCAGGAGATCCTGGTAGTTTTTTAGCCCCACCGGTTTCGGCTCGGAAAGCCCCGACCACTCCCAGGTGGAAAAGCGAATCACATCCAAAAAGGGGTAGAGGATGAAAACCCCCAGGGTGAGGAGGGCGGGGAGGGAGAAGAGAACCAGGGGAAGGCGCCGCACGGGTTACCAAAGGTAGAGGAGGCTTAGGAGGAAGGGGTACCGGTCGGAGGCGGAAACCTCCAGGGCCAGGGGTTCCAGGTAGAACCTGAAGCCTGCCCCCCAGGCCAGGTGGAAGCCCCCTTGGTAGCCCAGTCCCCCATAGGCGGAAAGGGCACCCCCCGGCACCTCGAGGCTCACCACCGGCCCCAGGTGCACGCCAAAGGGGTAGCGGAGGTCCAGCCCCAGCCCCACCGAGGTGTAGAGGTCGGCCAGGACTAGGCCGGGGAAGAGGTTCGCTTTGAAAAAGGCGAAGACCTCGGGGTTTTGCGAAAGGAGGGCCTGCAGGTCCAGCCCGGTGTCAATCCCCAAGGGGCTAAAGGGCAAAAGGGCGCTTCCTTGCAGGTACAGGCCCTTGTCCGGGGCATACCCCAGGCCCAGGGTGTTTTCCGGGTAGGCGGGCGCTTGGGCCAGGGAGAGGCCTAGAGAAAGGGTAAGGAAGAGGAGAATCCGCTTCATATCCCCCTTATCCTAGCAAAAGCCCCCGGCTTCAAGCCGGGGGCATGGAGGAGGGTAAAGGCTTATGGCTGGTTACAAGGCTGGGCACCCATGTGCTGAATGAGGAAGTCTTCCAAGCTCATGGTTTGGTCCCCAGCAAAGTGCAGGGTTAGGTTCTCCCCGGGGACACAGTTGTGGTTTTGGTCGTCCAGGATGCCCTCAAAGGTCACCACCTTGCTGTCCACCCGCAAGAGCCCGTTTTGGATGTGAATGCGCCCGGTGTTTTCCTCCACTTGGGTCACCTGGAAACCGAGGTGCAAAGAGCTGTTACGGGTGCTCAGATCAACGGAAACCTCACCCGAGGAAGCGTTGAAGTTTTCCAGCAGGTTGCCGCAAGCCCCCGGCGTGGAGCTGCCGTTTACCACCACCTGGCCCTCGGTGTGGAGGGCGCTGTTATTTCCTTGGGCCAAAAGGCTGAGATTCCATTCTAGGGCCAAGCGGGTAGCGCTAGTGGTGACGCTGAGATTGGTGAGGTCCGCCAAGCGCTGGCTACCGTTAGGGTGGTCTAGGAAGCCCTTCAGGGTAAGGCTTACCGGCTCCAGAAGGTATTTGCCGCTCAGGCAGGTGCTGGGCCGCCAGCTGGCGGTGAAGGTAGCTTCTCCTTCATTGGATCCGTTCTCGCCGAAGTCCACGGCGAAGAAGGCCTTGGTAGGCATTTCTTGGGTGTTCTGCGTATCCCAGGGCTGATGCGTTTCCACGGTGGGGGAGGGGGTTCCCTTGGTGGACGCATCCCAGTCCGCCAAAGCCTTGTTCCAGGGGTCGGTGGTCTGTTGCTTGAAGCGCAGCTCCAAGTCGTCGGAGGGGCCCACTTGATTACAGTTCCCCCCTACGCACTCAACCTTTCCCCGAGGCAAGGAGGAGATGGCTAGGGGATAAAGCCCCTGAGGTTTCAGAGAAAAGATGCTTTCCAAGCGGAGCTCGGCTAGGTTTTCCAGGGCATCGGAAAGGCTTGTCTGCCCCAAGGCAAGGCTCTGCCCAGAAAGTTGCTGGGGGAAAAGGCTTTTGAAGGCGTTTTCAAGCTCTTGAATGGCCTGTTGAATCTCTGTGGCTAAGGTTTGTAGTGCTTGGCCGGTTTCGTTTGGAGAAGCGTTAGCCTGCGGTGGAGGAAGCTGCTGGGGACACGCCACCAAAACCAGTGCCATAAGGCCAAGAGTAAGAGACTGTCGTAAAAGTCTGCTATGCTTGAAGGGTGGCTTCTACACGGAGATCTTACCCCAGTGACCTGTCGGACGCGGAGTGGGCCATCCTGGAGCCGTTGATCCCCGCCCCCAAGCCCGGTGGCCGACCCGCTAAGGTGCCGAGGAGGGAGATCGTCAGCGCCATACTTTACGTCCTGGAAAACGGTATCAAGTGGCGGGCCATGCCTCACGACTTGCCCCACTGGTCCACGGTCTACCACTACTTTCGCAAGTGGCAGAAGGAAGGGGTTTGGGAGAAGGTAGCTCAGGTTCTGGCCCGTCGTGACCGGGAGCGGGAAGGGAGGTATGCCTCCCCGAGTGCCCTGGTCATGGACAGCCAGTCGGTGAAGACGAGTGAAAAGGGGGGCCCCGGGGACACGACGGGGCGAAGAAGGTCAAAGGGAGAAAGCGGCAGATCCTGACGGACACGGGGGGCCGTCTCTTGAAGGCCTTTGTCCACCCGGCCAATGAGCACGACAAGTGGGGTGGGCAGGCGTCCCTTTTGGGGATGGACCTCTCCTTGTGGCCCCGGGTGCGCAAGCTCTTTGTGGACTGGGGCTACCGGGGTTTGCGGGGGGAGGCTAGGGGGCTGGGACTGGAGCTGGAGGTGGTGGCCCGTCC
>NZ_QGMX01000021.1 GCF_003336745.1 Thermus caldifontis
AAGAGGGTTTCTGCGTCAAGATAGTAGAGGGGGTGCTCACGATCGTTGCGCATGGCACCCCCCCTTATCTCTCATGTCTGCTAGTGGTGTCAAGTAGCAAACGAAGGGATTTGAAAACGCCTATAATCTTCCTCCGTGTTGGTGCGGCCTGCCCTACTTCCCTCTTGGCCCCCGAAGGTAGGGGATCTATTCGGTCGGGAAGGGCCTCTGGTCCTCGAGGTGGGCTTTGGCGATGGCCGTTTTACCGCGGAGCTGGCCAAGGCCCACCCCCACTGGCTCATCCTGGGGGCCGAGGTTTCGGCGGCCAGCGTCCAAAGGGCCTACCGGCGCCTGAAGCGCGAAGGGATAGGAAACGTGCGCCTTTACCACGGACAAGGCCCCTTCGCCCTACGGAACCTGGTGCCGCCGGGAAGCCTTAGACGGGTGATCGTCAACTTCCCCGACCCTTGGCCCAAAAAGCGCCACCAGAAGAAGCGCCTTTTGCAGGAGGGCTTTTTCCGCAGGCTTTCCACCCGGCTTGGGGAGGGCGGGGACCTCCTTCTCACCACCGACCACGAGGAGTATTTCCGCTTCGCCCTGGAGGAGGCGGAACGAACCGGGCTTTACCGGGTGGAGGTGAAGGACCCTCCCGAGGCCCATCTCCGCACCAAGTACGCCCTCAAGTGGCGGGAGGCAGGCCGCACCTTTTTCCATGCGGTCTTCACCAAGGTGGCCGAGGATCCCACGCCTTGGCCGCCCATAAGGAGGTATCAGGTGGCCCATGCCCTCTTAAGGGGAAATCTTCCGGAAAAGTTCGTCTTGGTTAAGGCCCCCGTGGTGGTTCCGGGCGGGGTGGCCGTCTTTTTGGAGGTGGCCCGGGGGGAGGAGGGCGTTTATGTCCTCACCCATGTGGAGGAGGAGGACCTCACCCAGGACGTGCTCTTGGAGGTGAGAAGAAGCGCCAAAGGGGTCTTTGCGGGGGTGAGCCGCTTCGGTAGCCCCCTCATCACCGAGGGGGTGAAGGCGGTGGTGCGGGCCTTGGTGCGGGAGCTGGAGGGGGTGGGCCTCGAGGTGGTTCAGGACCACACCTAGCCTAAAATGACCCTATGCACGCCCATGTGATCCTGGCCGCGGGGCAGGGGACCCGCATGAAGTCCCGCCTGCCCAAGGTGCTCCATCCCCTTTTGGGCAAGCCCATGCTGGCCTATGGGGTAGACACGGCCTTGGCCTTGGCTCCGGAGAAGCTGGTGGTGGTGGTGGGCCATGGGGCCGAACAGGTGGTGGAGGCCTTAAAGGGCTATCCGGTGGAGGTGGCGGTGCAAGGGGAGCAGCTGGGTACCGCCCACGCCCTCTTGCAGGCGGAAGCCTTCTTGAGGGGATTCCCTGGGCCCATTTTGGTCACCCAGGGGGATACCCCCCTTCTGCGCCCGGAAACCCTTAGGGCTCTTCTGGAGAGGGTAGAGGAGGGGGCGGGGATGGCCCTCCTCACCGTGGAGCTAGAAGACCCCACCGGCTATGGCCGCATCCTGCGCCAAGGGGAGGAGGTCTTGGGCAACGTGGAGGAGAAGGACGCTACCCCGGAGGTGAAGGCCATCAGGGAGGTGAACGCCGGAGCCTACGCCTTTGACGGCCTCCTCTTCCAGGCCCTTAAGGAGGTGGGGAACGAAAACGCCGCCCGGGAGTACTACCTGCCCGATCTTATCGGCATCTACCGGAAAAAGGGGCGGAGGGTGGTGGCGGTAAAGGGGGTGGCGGAGGAGGCCCTGGGGGTGAACACCAGGGAGGAACTGGCCCGGGTGGAAGGGGTACTCCTGCACGCCTTGCGCCGGGAGTGGATGCGAAGGGGGGTGCGGATGATCCTGCCCGAGAGCATCTACCTGGAGGCCAGCGTGGAACTGGCCCCCGATGTGACCCTTTGGCCGGGGGTGGTGCTTAAGGGTAAGACCCGGATCGGCGAGGGGGCGGAGGTGGGGCCCTATGCCATTCTGGAAGACACCCTCTTGGAACCCGGGGCCCGGGTCCAGGCCCACACCGTGGCCCAGGGGGCGGTGATCGGCAGCGGGGCCGACGCTGGGCCCTTTGCCCGGCTACGCCCGGGGGCGGTCCTTAAGGAAGGGGTCCACGTGGGCAACTTCGTGGAGGTGAAGAATAGCCTCCTCCACCCCGGGGTCAAGGCGGGGCACCTGGCCTACCTGGGGGATGCTGAGGTGGGGGAGGGCACCAACATCGGGGCCGGGGTCATCACCGCCAACTACGACGGCAAGCGCAAGCACAAGACCTTCATCGGCAAAGGGGCCTTTATCGGATCCAATAGCGTCTTGGTGGCCCCGGTGCGGGTGGGGGATGGGGCCATGGTGGGGGCGGGAAGCGTGGTCACCCACGATGTGCCCGAGGATGCCTTGGCCATCGCCCGGGAGCGGCAGCGGAACCTATTGGGCTATGCCCGCAAGAAACGGGAGGAGGGCTGATCCCAGCCCGGTGCCACCCCTTTCCCAAGGCCGGGGTGGGGAAGGATAAGAAAGGCTTCACCCTCATTTCAGGCCAGGTGGTAAACTGGGGAGTATGAACCTGGGCATGCCGGAAATCCTGGTGATCCTGGTGGTGGCCCTCCTCATCTTCGGGCCCAAGAAGCTTCCCGAGCTGGGCCGCTCTTTGGGCCAGAGCATCCGCGAGTTCAAGCGGGGGGCCCAGGAGATTCGCGAGGAGCTGGAGAAGAGCGTGGACATACGGGAAGATAAGGGCCCCGAAGGGGCTAGGCTGGCTAGGGAGGATAAGGGCCCCGAAGGGGCTAGGTTGGCTAGGGAGGAGCTTAAACCGGTGTCCGAGGCCCCTTCCAGCAAGGCCCCCGAGGTTTCCGAACCCCAAGAGGAGCGTAAGGTTTGAAGGAAGCACCCCTGGTTGAACACCTCGAGGAGCTCCGGACCCGCATCCTCTGGTCCCTGTTGGCCTGGGTGGTGGGCACGGGGGTGGCCTGGAGCTTCCGGGTCCAGCTCCTGGAGTGGCTGAAGAGGCCTTTGGACCTGGCGGCCAAGCAGAACAACATTCAGGTGAACCTCATCGTCTTGGATATCACCGAGCCCTTCTTGGTCTCCTTGAAGGTGGCGGCCTTTGGAGGGCTCGTTCTGGCCCTGCCATTTATCGTCTACCAGGTCTGGGCCTTCATCGCCCCCGGGCTTTACGAGCACGAGAAGCGTTTGGCGGGGCCCTTTTTGCTGGGGGCTGGGTTTAGCTTTGCCTTAGGAGCCCTTTTCGCCTACTACGGCTTCCTGCCCTTCGCCATCCCCTTCCTCCTGGGTTTTCTGGGGGGTGTCATCACCCCGCAGATCTCCATCGGCCGCTACATGGGCCAGGTTCTCATGATGATGACCGTCATGGGCCTGGTCTTTGAGATGCCGGTGGTGAGCTACCTGCTGGCCCGGCTCGGCATCCTTTCCTCGGCCTTTTTGGCCCGCAACTGGCGGATCGCCGTGGTCCTCCTCCTTACCCTGGCGGCGGTCATCACCCCCACGGTGGACGTGGTTTCCTTGGCCATCGTCACCGGGCCTCTTCTGGTCCTGTATTGGATTTCCGTGGTGGTGGCCCGGGTAGCGGAGCGGGCTAGGCCTAAAGAGGAAGCCGCTTGACACCCCAAGGGGCTTTGCCCCATAGAATAACCCATGGACGAGCGCATCCTGGCCCTGCGCAAAGAGGTGGACCGGGTGAACCGGGAGATCCTGCGCCTGCTTTCCGAAAGGGGGAGGTTGGTGCAGGAGATTGGCCGCATCCAGACCGAGGTGGGCCTACCCCACTACGACCCCAAGCGAGAGGAGGAGATGCTGGCCTACCTCACCGCGGAGAACCCCGGCCCGTTCCCTGCGGAAACCATCCGGAAGCTATTTAAAGAGATCTTCAAGGCCAGCCTGGACCTCGAGGAGCGCCAAGATCAGAAAAAGTTCCTCTACTCCCGCAAGCACAAGCCCGAGCCCACCCGGGTGCGGGTGGGGGAGGTGGTCTTTGGGGAAAAGCCTCTCCTCATCGCCGGCCCCTGCTCCATAGAGTCCGAGGAGCAGATGTGGGAAACGGCCCGCTTCCTTTCGGGTAAAGGGGTCAGGGTGCTAAGGGGTGGGGCCTTTAAGCCCCGGACGAGCCCCTATGGCTTCCAGGGCCTGGGGGTGGAGGGGCTTAGGCTGGGGCGCAAGGCGGCGGATGCCTTTGGCATGGTCTTCGTCACCGAGGTCATGGACACCCGGGATGTGGAGGTGGTGGCGGAGTATGCGGATATCCTCCAGATAGGGGCTCGGAACATGCAAAACTTCGCCCTCCTTAAAGAGGTGGGCCGCTCGGGCAAGCCCGTTCTCCTGAAGCGCGGGCTTGCCGCCACCATGGAGGAATGGTTCTATGCCGCCGAGTACATCCTTAGCCAGGGGAACGAGCAGGTGATCCTGGCGGAAAGGGGGATCCGCACCTTTGAGCGCTGGACGCGAAACACCCTGGACCTTTCCGCCGTGGCCTTGGCCAAGCAGGAAACCCACCTGCCGGTGGTGGTGGACGTGACCCACGCCGCCGGGCGCACAGATCTTCTAGCTCCCCTGGCCCGGGCGGCCTTGGCGGTGGGGGCGGATGGGGTGCACGTGGAGGTCCACCCTAACCCCAAGGTGGCCCTTTCCGACAACCAGCAGCAGATGGACTTCCGCCAGTTTGAGGACTTCCTGCGGGCCATAGAGGACCTCCTGGGAGCGTAGATGGGCTTTTTGGATAACCTCCTGAACGCCTTCCTCAAGGCCACCGACCCTAGGCCCCGTTACACCGAGGCCCGTTGCCTCCTCTACAAGAACAGCGTGGGGGGGTGTGACCGCTGTTACCAGGTCTGCCCTAAGGGAGCGGTGCATCTGGAAAGCTTCCGGGTGGAGCTGGATGAGGTACTCTGCACCGGGTGCGGCCTGTGCACGGGGGTGTGCCCGGGGGTGGCCCTGGAGTACCCTTTGGGGGGTATTCAGGAGGCCCTGATCCGGGGCAAGGGGCAGATCCGTTGCTCCAAGGCGGAGGGCAAGGGGGAGGAGGTCTTGTGCCTGGGCCGCCTGACCCCAGGGCTTTTGGCGGAGGCGGGAAGCCGCTTTGGCAGGGTTGTTCTGGCCCGGGGGGAGTGCGCTAGCTGTAGGATCGGGGGGCCTTTCGTGCCCGAGCACCTCCAGCGCATGGTGGAGGAGGCTCAGCGCTACCACCCCGTGGAGGTGGAAATCCTGGAGGGGGAACTCCCCGGGGAGAAGGTGGGCCGTAGGGAGCTTTTCCAGGCCCTTTTGGGAAGCGCCAAGCGCACCGCCGCCGACCTGGTGCCCGAGCCTCCCCTGGCCGCGGAACCGGAGGAGAAGGGCCTGCCGGCGGAGCTTCGCCTGCGCCTCCTTGCGGCCAAGCGGGCAGAGGAGGTGCGTTGGCCCAGGATCCGGGTGGAGGAGGGGTGCACCCTTTGCCCAGTCTGCACCAACGTCTGCCCCACGGAGGCGGTCTATAGGGTGCGGGAGGGGGAGGAGTATGTGCTCAGGCTCAAGGTGGAGGCGTGCACGGGGTGTGGGGCCTGCGTGGAAAGCTGCCCGCCCCAGGTGATCCGCCTCGAGG
The DNA here is from genome assembly GCF_003336745.1 of Thermus caldifontis. Lineage (NCBI taxonomy): Bacteria > Thermotogati > Deinococcota > Deinococci > Thermales > Thermaceae > Thermus > Thermus caldifontis. Next base: position 5,572 of record NZ_QGMX01000021.1, read on the forward strand.
AGGCGGGCAAGGAAGAGATTTTCCAGGAACTTGAGCTTTACCGGGGGAAGCCCCCCTGGTACGACCTATAGAATCTTCCCATGCGACTTCATCACGTGGGCATCGCCGTGGAGGACTTGGAGGAGGCCAAAGCCCGCTACCTGCTTTTGGGCTATGGCGTGGTGGCGGAAGGGGAGGTGGCGGGCCAGGGGGTGCGGGTAGCCATGCTGAAGGGGGAAGGGGAAGCCCTTTTGGAGCTTTTGGCTCCCCTGGGCCCTGATACCCCGGTGGGGCGCTTTTTGGAGAGGCGGGGTCCTGGGCTCCACCACCTGGCCTTTGCCACCCCCCGAATAGAGGAGGAACTTGCCCGGCTTAAGGCGGAAGGGGCCAGGCTGGTAGACGAGGTGCCCCGGCCCGGCTTTGGGGGCCACCGGGTGGCCTTCCTCCACCCCAGCTTTGGCCTCGGGGTGCTTTGGGAGCTGGTGGAGGAAGAGGGTGCCTAGCCCCTGGCGCCTTCTGGCCGCCCTCTTGGCCCTGGGGGAGATGGGGCTACTCTGGTGGCTTTCCAGCCAGCCCGCCACGGGGGTGGGCCTGCCCCATCCTTGGGACAAGGGGGCCCACTTCTTGGCCTATGGGCTTTTAGGTTTTCTCCTGGGGGTAGCCCTTAGGGACTTCCGCCCCGCCTTTTTCCTGGCGGCCCTCTACGGGGTGGTGGACGAGTGGCACCAAAGCTTTGTCCCGGGGCGGGAGGCCTTCGGCCTAGACCTTTTGGCGGACTTCTTGGGGGCGTACCTGGGGGCTAGATGGGGGGGTAGATGGGAAGCTCCAAAAGCCTTCCCCCCCTAGCGGTGGCGGCCAGGAGGAGGGCCTCGGCCAGAAGTTCGGGGGTGATCCAGCGGCTAGGGTCGGCTTCGGGCATGGCCTTGCGGTTGGCCTCGGTGTCCAGGGTGCCCATGGGGTAGAGGATGAGGAAGCGCACCCCTTCCACCTCCCCTTGCAAGGAGCGGAGGAGGCTTGCCAGGGCGGTTTTGGCCACGGTATAGAGGGCCCTTCCCGGGCCAGACCCCGTCCAGGCGGTTCCGGCGGCGATGGCGGCGAAAAAGCCTTCCCGGCGGGCTTCCATGTAGGGCAAGGTGGCCCTTAGGAGGTTAAAGGTGGTGCGCAGGTTTAGGTCCAGAAGCCAGTCGTAAAGCCCGGGGTCCGAGTCCAAAAAGCGCCCGGCGGCGAACCCGCCCACGGTGTGCACCACCCCGAAAAGGGGGGTCTGGCCCTCCACAAAGCGTGCCAGGGCCTCAGCCTCCTCCAGCCGGGTGAGGTCGGCCACAAAGGTTTGGGCGCCGTACTCCTTTGCCCGTTCCGCCATCCTTTCCCCCCGGGGGTCGGAGAGGAAAAGCCGGGCCCCGCCCCTGTGCAGGGCGGGGATCACCGCCCGGGCCAAGGCGCCCCCCGCCCCCGTGACCAAGAAGGCTTTACCTTGGAGCATGCCTCATTCTACCGGGATGAAGGCCAGGGAAGTGGGGCTAAAGCCCAAACCTTGGTTGCGGAGGAAGAGGGGCGGGGAGGGCACCAGATCGTAGACTTCCAGGGTTTGCCCCTGCACCAGGTAAAGGTAACCGTCCTGGCCCACGAGCCCAGCGGTGTAGGTGCGGAAGGGCGGCTGCACGGGGGACTCTCGGGGAAAGAGCACCTGGAACCCTTGCCCATAGGCCACCCCTCCCCCCACGGGGTCCAGGGCCAGGCGGCTTTCTTGGGGAAAATCCCCCAGAACCTTGCGGCTTGAGAGGGACCCCCCTTCCAGGGTGTAAAGCCGCACCTCGGCCAGGGTGGCGGCAAGCCCGAGAAGCCGTCCCTGAAGGCGGTCTAGCTGGAGGTCATAGGGTCCTTGGCCCGCCTGGGGGTCCAGGGGTTTCTCCAGGCTGGGGGTGCCGGTGGGATTTAGGGCAGGACGGTAGCCCAGGGCTTGTTGGCTCATGTAGGCCAGGAGGTCCAGGGTTCCCTGGGCGAAGAGGGCCAGGCGCACCCCGGGGGGAAGGCCCGTGAGGTCCGCTTCCTCCAAGCCCCCCGTGCCCTCCAGGCTCCAGAGGAAGGCCCGGCCTGCCCTGGGGCAGTGGGCGAGGAGCTGGTTTTGCCCAAGCCGCAAATAGCCCTCCGAGCAGTCCACCCCGTTCGGGAAGGCCGCCGTGGTGGGGGAAGGCTGGGGTGCGGCGCCTTCGCTGAAGCCCTGGGTGGGGTAGGCCTCGAGGCGGTCGGGGAAGAGAAGGTAAAGCCTCTGGGATGCGTTGGTGTAGGCCAGGTCCTGCAGGCCTGGGGTGTCCCAGGTTTCCACGGGCGTGGCCGTACCCCCTTGGAGCTCCCGGGCCCGAAAGAAGCGCACCTCCCCCCCTCCCCCCATGGCCACCAGGGCAGGCAGGGGAGGCTCCTGGCTTCCCGTGCAGGCGCTTAGGAAAAGGGCCAAACTGCCCAAAACCAGGTGGGTAAGCCCTAACCGTTTCACCGGCCACCTCCCAGCTTCACGCCCTCCTCGGAAAGGAGAAGGCCCGCCGCCTGTCCCCCGTAGAGGAAGGCCAGGCCCACACTTCCCCTGGCGGCGTCCAGGGTGAAGCGCATGGCCCAGCAACACCGGTCCAGGACCAGGATAAACCGGGGCTTTAAGGGCTCCCCGGGAAGGTTCTGCGTGAGGAGGGCGGAGAGGTGAAGCTTGGTGTTCTCCCGGCCAAGGAAGGTGAAGGTGGGCCCGAAGTTGCGCAAGGCGAGGCCATACCCCTCGGGCCTTTGCGGTTGGCGCAGGTAGGTGAGGTTCCCCGAGAGGGAAAGCCCGGGGATGGCCCCTTCCCCCCTTTCGTCTGCGGGGGTGGGCTGCCAAAGCTCCATGCCCCCACTGAAGGTGGCGTCCTTGAGGTAGGTTTCCCGGTCCTCCACCTCGGGCAGGTGGAGGTTGGCGCTTAGGCGGAAGGACACCTCGGGCTGGGCCTGGGTAAGGCCAAGGCGCAGGTTCGTGGCCCTAAAGCCCTCCTGGTACCGGCCAGAAAGGGCCAGGTCCAGAAGGGGCCCGGGAAGGCTTCCCGAGCGGTAGCCCAGGGTGTAGGCCAAGGCTGTGGGGTCCCAGGTGGCCTGGAGGGAAAGGCTTTCCGGACCGAAAATGCCCTGCCCCTGGAGGCCCAGGGTGCCCTTCTGCCAGTCCCTAAGGGCCCTTAGGGTGTAGGCGGTGGTCCCTTCCCGTAGGGAGAAGTTGAGGTCCGTGGTGAGGGGGCCTTCCCCGTTAAGGCCGTGGCGGTGGCTGAGGTTCAGGCTTCCTCCGGGGAGGGCGTAGCCCGCCTGGAGGAGGAGGGGGTCAAAGAAGGTCCTTTGGTGGTCAAAGCGGAGGCTCGCCCTGAGGGAGAAGGGGTAGGGGGTGAGGCCCGCCTCCAGGCGGGTTTCCAGGGGGCCTTCCCCCTCGAGGCCCCGCTTGTGGTAGAGGATCAGCCCAAAACCCGGGTCCTGCAGGGAGGCTTGGGCCTCCACGGGGAGGTACCTTCCTTTCTCCAGGTCCCTGCCCCCCTTAAGGCTTAGGTTCAAGGGTCTTTCCTGGAAACCCAAGGCCAGGGTGGCCTGGTGGCTCCGCCTTTGCGGTAAGGCGTCAAAGCGGAAGGGGGTTTCCCCCTCCTGGATGCTTCGGAGATAGCCCACCTCCACGCTGAACCCACCCAAGCTTTGTCGCAGGCTGGCGGAAGTGGCCCAGTCGATCTGCCGCTCGTGCTCGCCATCGGGGTTTTGGGTGGTGTAGTAAAAGCCCCGGAAGCGGTTTTCCGCCCTGAAGGTGGCCCCAGGCCAAGGGTAAAGGAAAAGGCTTTCCGTGTGGGTGAGAAGAGCCCTTCCCGCCTCGGCATAGGGCCCAAGGGCCCGGGCGGAGCGGTTTAGGGGGTTGGTTTCCGCCAGGTAGCGGCCTACGATAAGGCCTGCTTGGACGCTGAAGGGGCCTTCCCGGAGCACGGGGCTTTGGGCCTCCGCCTCGGGTAGGCGCTGGAGGGTGCGGGGGGGCGGGGTAGTGGGGTCGTGGTCCCAAAAGCCCTCCGCCCTTACCAGGTAGCGCCAGTCCTGAGGGGTGGGGGTACCGGGCAAAAGGGCTTCCAGGCGGAAGCGGCTGAGTTTATCCCGGGTGTCGTCCCGCTCCAAAAGGGCGCTTAGGGAGAAGTCCTGCCGCTTTAGGGCGTACTCCCCCCGGTACTGGAAGGTATCCGGGGGGGTGTGGAGGAAGAAGTAGCGTTCCTTGGCCTCCCCGGTGCCGTAGTGGTCAAAGCCGAAGCCGTAGCCCCGGCCCTGGTAGTAGGAAAGGAGGGTGAACCCCAGGCCGAACTCGGCCACGTAGGGCAAGGCGGCCTTCAGGTAAAACCCGCCGTCGTCCTGGCCCACCTCAAACCGGGGTTGGCGCTCCGATAGGAAAAGGAGGAGGACCGGAAGCTCCAAAACGGGCTTTTCCTGAATCAGGAGCACCACCCCCCGGGCCACCACCCGGTCCCCCAGGTAAAGGACGATCTCCCGGGCACGGAAGGCGTAGTCGGGCACCTCTTGGCCGCAAGGGACACAGGGGGTGGCGTAGCCCCGTTCCAGGAGGATGGCCCCCGCCACCCGTTGGCAAAGGGGGCCGGTGAGGAGGAGGTCCTTGGCCTCGATGCGCACCTCGAGGGCGTCAAAGCTTTCGTCGGAGAGGCCTAGCTGGAGCTCCTCCGCCTCCACGAGCCTCCCCTCCCGGTCCCGGTAGCGTACCCCCTCCGAGAGGAAAAGGAGCTTTCGGGTGCGGAAATAGATCACCCTTCCCGCCTCAATGGCCTCCCCATCCCGTTCCAGGCGCACGGGACTGCCCGTGAGCACGTAGACCTCTTCGTCTCCTTCTTGCCTAAGCTCCAGCTTCTCCGCTTCCAGGACCTTCAAGACCTTCCCAGGATCCGGGCTTTGCCCCTGACCCTGGGCCCAGACAGGACTCCAAAGGCAAAGGAGGACCAGGGCCAGGGCAAGGACCTTCACCTCCGCCCTCCCAGGAAGAGAAGGAGGCCCAGGAGCCCGTAGACCAGGTTGGGCCCCCAGGCGGCCAGAAGGGGGTTTAGGGCGTTTTGCTCCCCCATGATCCGCCCCACGCTCCAGGTGGCGTAGTAGAAGAAGGTGAGGACCGCCACCCCCACAAGCCCCAGGCTCCTGGACCCCCCTAGGAGGTAAAAGGCAAGCCCCACGGCGAAAAGGGCGAAGATGAGGCTGGCGGCGGGTTCAGCAAAGCGGCGGTGGTAGGTGGTGGCCTCGAGGCCCGCCTTCACCCCCGCCTGCTTAAGCCTTTCCACCTCCTGTTTTAGCTCCCTTAGGGTCATGCGGTTGGCGGGGTTCTGCCAGGGCTCAAAGGTGAGGTCCTTAAGGACCAGCTCCCCTTCCTGGAAGTGGGTCAGGGTTCTGGGCCTGTTCCCCTCGTAGGTAACCCTTAAGCCCTTTTCCACCTGCAAGACCCCTCCTTGGAACCTTCCCTCCTCCGCCAGGACCACCTCTTCCTGCGAAAGGATTCTAAGCTTTCCGATCCTGTCCCGGGCCACCTCCCCCACGTAGACCACCCTACCCCTGGCGTCCTGGAAGGTGGTGCCCGGGGTGAGCAGGGTCCTGGGCTTTTCCAGCACCTGCCTGCGGAGGAGGTCCTGCCCCGCTGCCAGGGCCTTGGGCACCAGGCTTTCGCCCATGGCGAAGCCCAAAAGGGCCAGAATCCCTCCCAGGGCCAAGAAGGGGAAGAGGACCCGTTCCCGCCGGATGCCCAAAGCGAGAAGGGCTTTTAGTTCCGAGTCCTCGGCCAGGCGGGAGAGGAGGAAGAGGAGGGCGAAGAGGTAGGCTACGGGGGCCCCCCGTACCAAGGCCTCGGGGGTGCGGTAGAGGAGGTAGAGAAGAAGGGTGTAAGGATCCGCACCCTTGGCCACCAGGGGGGCCAGCACCTCGTAGACCGCACCTGCCAGGAAGAGGAGGACGATGATGGCAAGCCCCACGCTGAAGTGGGCCAGGACCTCGCGCAGGAGGTAGCGGTCCAGGGTCGTCATCTAAGCCTCCAGGTCAGGGAAAGGGCCAAGGCGGCGAAGAAGGCGTTGGGGAGGAAGGCCAGGAGGGGGTTCACGTCGTAGCGGGCAAGCTGGGCGCTCAGGGTCCAAAGCACGTAGTAGCCGAAGATGAGGAGGACGATGCTAAGGAAAGCCCAGGCGGCCTCCCGGAAGGAAAGGCCCAAGGCGGCCGCCACCAGGCCCAGGAAGAAACCCCCCAGGGCATCCGCCAGCCGGCGGTAAAAGGCAAAGCGGGCCCCGCTTTCCACCCGGCTTCGCTCCCAAAGCTCCCTCAGGGTGGTGGAGTCATAGGGATCGCGGGAGCCCAGGCTTTCCTTGGGGCGGAACTGGGTGGGAAAGGGGAGGGTGCCGGCAAAGGGCTTGGGCTTTCCCCCCTCCAGGACGTACCCGCGGAAGTGCCACCCTTCCTTGTCCCACACCCCTTCCTGGCCGCTATAGACCCGGCCCCCCTCGTCCACCACCCGGATGCCGTAAAGGCGGTTTTGCCCCACCTCGGGCCGGACCTCTTCCGCATAGTAGACTCCAAGGCCTTCCGCCGCGTAGAGCTGCTTGCGCAACACCCCGCTTAGACCTCCTTCCCCGTAAAGGAGCCGGGCCAGGTGTTGGTCGTAGGCCTCGAGGGCCCTGGGGCGAAGCTCCGCCAGGTTGAGGAGGTTGAAAAGACCCACCAGCAGGGCCAAAAGCGCCAGGGGTTTCAGAAGGGCCCAGGGGGGTACGCCGGCGGCGTAGGCCGCCTTCAGCTCCGAGCCTCGGATGAGGCGGGCCAGGCCCACCAGGATGGCGAAGACCAAGCCCAAGGGAAGGGCCAGGCTCAGGGTCCAGGGGAGGCGGTAGAGGATGAGGGTCAGGATGGCCCCTGCACCAGCCCCTCGGCTCAGGAGCACCCCGGAGAGGCTGGAGAGGAGATCAAAGGTGAGGAGGGCCACGAAGAGCAAGACCCCCACCAGGTAGGGGACCAGGACCTCTTTCAGGACATAACGGCCCAGCACCAGGCCGAGTATACGGGGCCAGGATGAGAAACAAGCGTGGGAGGCGGGAGAGGGGATTCATACCCTCTCCTCCTGTTGCGTTCTCTAAGCCGCAACGAGATGATGCCTACCGGAGGCCCTTTCCGGGGTCCCCGCCCTGGCGCAAGCCAGGGTGGGGTGGTATCAGTGGGCGATCACGTGGATCACGGGTAGGCCGAAGCGCTCCGCCTGGCTGTGCACGTCCAGGCGGAGCCAGCGGGAAAGCCCAGGGGGCAAGGTGGCCAGGACGATGGCCTGGTACTCTTCGGGATGGGCCATGAGCTCCTCCTCCAGGGCCAGGATGGGGGAGACGTCCCCGGGCTTGGCCTCCTCTATGGGAATGCCCTGGGCCTCGAGGGCGGCCTTGGCCGCTTCGGCTTCTTTCCTCGCCCGCTCCTGGATTTCGTTCTCCTCATAGACCCAGCCCCCAGGAGGCGCGGCGGGCACCAAGAGGACGAAGCGGGCCTCGGGGTCTTGATCCCGGATCTCTAAAAGTTTTTGCGCCAGCGCAGGGCTTTTGGCCGTGCGATGGGCCACCACCAGATACCGGGCCATGGACTTGACCTCCTTTCCCCTGCCTTAAGGGTAGCCCGGTTTCCGAGAAGGGCCGGGAGCAAGGTTACATTGTCAGAGCTTCTGCCCCAAATGCGAAACCCTTCCAGCTGGGCATCCTAAACCCCTAGATTCCCTGCCCAGCCGGTCCTAAGAAGGGGTGCCTGAAAGCTCACCGCCCCGTTGGGAGCGGGTTTTTCTGCATACCCCTTTACATATCGGTAAACCGTGGTATAATGAAGGAGTCAGAGGAAAAAGCCGCCTGCGGGCGGCGGTTTTGCTTTTAAGGCACCAGGGCCACCTTGGTGGCTTGCCGCTCGTGGAAAAGCCGGTACCCCTCTGGGGCCTCCTCGAGGGGCAGGCGGTGGCTGAAAACAAAGCTTCCCTTAAGCCTCCCCGCCCTTTGCAGGGCCAGGACCTCCTCAATCCAGCGGGGGATGTTGGCTAAGGCGCTTTTCAGGGTGATGCCCTGGCTGAAGGCGGAAAGCCAAGGGTATTCCAGCTTCTCCGCGGTGGGCACCCCTAGGCTGGACACGATTCCCCCGGGTCCGGCCAGGCGAAGGGCCAGCTTTAGCGCCTCCCCATCCCCGCCCACCGCTTCCACTACCAGGTCCGCTCCCAGGCCATGGGTTTCCTTCCGTACCCGGGCCAGGGGGTCTTCCGCTTTGGGGTTTAGGGGCAGGCTTCCTAGGGCCGTGGCCTTTTCCAGGCGGGATTCCTCCGGGTCTAGGGCGTAGACCCGTCCAGCCCCCAGGGCGTGGGCCACCATCTGGGCCATAAGGCCCACGGGCCCTGAACCCACCACCGCCACACTCATCCCCGGAGCGAGAAAGGGCCTCACCCCCCCGTAGGCGGTGGTGAGGATATCCCCCGCCAGGATGGCCTCCTCTGGGGGAAGGTCCCCAATGGGAAAGAGGCTATGCCGGGCGAAGGGAACCCGCACCCTTTCCGCCTGGGCTCCTTGGAGGTTGCCCAGGGCCAGGCCGAAGCCGTAGACTCCTCCCTTCAGGCAGGCGAAGTACTGCCCCTTGCGGCAGGCTACGCATTCCCCGCAAGCCACCTGGAAGCTTCCCACCACCCTTTCGCCCAGAGGGAAGGGCACCAAGGAACCCTTCTCCACGATTCGCCCCACGAACTCGTGGCCTAGCACGGTTCCCGGCAATACCCCGGCGATCTTGCCGTGGTAGATGTGCAGGTCCGAGCCGCAGATGGCGGCCAGCTCCACCTGGACGATGGCGTCGGTTTCCGCCTCCAGCTTGGGCTCGGGTACCTCCTCCACCGCCACCTGGAAGGGTCCGCGGTAGACGAGGGCTTTCATACCAACTCTCGGGCCACCTTGACCAGCTCCTGGGCGGCCTGGGCGTAAGGGGCCAAGGCGGCGATGGTACCCTTCTTCAATTCCAAAAGGCCTCGCATGAGGGCGGTGAGGGGCTCGAGGCGGCCCTCCAACACCTCCTGCCAGGTGGCCAGGTCGGCCTCGATGACGAAGTCGGCCTCCGCCTCCCCCTCCACCACCTTCACCCCCCGGCACGCCCCGTGCCACAGCTCCAGGACCACGGCCACCCCATTGGGGAACCCCAGGGCAGGATCCGGGCGCACCGCCAGGGCCAGGCTTCCCTCCCAGGTGGCGGCGGCCTTCCGGTAGGCCTCGCTTTCGTTCAGCTTCTGGCAGTAGGCTTGGGCCCAGGCTTCCTGAAAAAGCTCCATGGCTTCCCCCTTTGCTTACACCGAGTATAAACCCAGTCCCCTGGCCCTGGGTAGGGGGTGCTTAGGGTCTTCCGGCCAGGCTAGATGTCCAGCTCCGCGTAGCGGGCGTGCTCCTCGATGAACTCCCGCCTGGGGGCCACCTCCTGTCCCATGAGCTTCTCAAAGAGCTCGCTGGCCTCGAGGGCATCCTGGAGACTCACCCGTTTCAGCACCCGCTTTTCGGGGTTCATGGTGGTCTCCCAAAGCTGCTCGGGGTTCATCTCCCCCAGGCCCTTGAAGCGCTGCACCTCGTAGGTTTTGTCCCCCAGCTCCTTCAGGCGGGCGGAAAGCTCCTCGTCGGAGTAGAGGTATTCCACCTTCTTGCCCACCTGCAGGCGGTAAAGGGGAGGCTGGGCGATGTACACGTACCCCTTTTCGATCAGGGGCCGCATGTAGCGGTAGAAGAAGGTGAGGAGGAGGGTGCGGATGTGGCTCCCGTCCACGTCGGCGTCGGTCATGATGATGATCTTGTGGTAGCGGAGGCCCTCCAGGTCAAAGTGGGCTCCCAGGTGGCCGTCCTGACCCTCCCCCAGGCCCCCAATCCCCACCCCGATGGCCGCCACCATGGCCCGCACCTCGGCGTTTTTCAGGGCTTTGGAAAGCCCGGCCTTTTCCACGTTGAGGATCTTGCCCCTCAGGGGCAAAATGGCCTGGAAGCGCCGGTCGCGGCCCTGCTTGGCGCTCCCCCCAGCCGAGTCCCCCTCCACGATGAAAAGCTCGGCTTCCTCAGGGTTTTCCGTCTGGCAGTCGGCCAGCTTTCCGGGGAGGTCGTCGGACTCCAGGGGGTTTTGCCTTCGCACCAGCTCCCGGGCCTTCCGGGCGGCTTCCCGGGCCTGGGCGGCCCGCAGGGCCTTCTCGTAGACGGTCTTGGCGATGCGGGGGTTTTCCTCGAGGGCCTCCAGGAACTTCTCGTAAACCACCTGGCTTACCGCGCTTCCCGCCTCGAGGTTCAGAAGCTTCCCCTTGGTCTGGCCCTCAAACTGGGGCTGGGGTAGCTTCACGCTCACCACCGCGTAAAGCCCCTCCAGAAGATCGTCCCCCGTGGGCTGGGGACCCTTTTCCTTGTTGAGCCCTGCCTTCTTGGCGTACTGGTTCAGGGCCCGGCTGTAGGCGGATTTAAAGGCGGTGAGGTGGGTGCCCCCATCCCGGGTGGGGATCATGTTGGCGTAGGTGAGGATCTCGGCGGTGTAGCCCTTGGTGTGGATCAGGCCCACCTCCACCTCCACATCCCCTTCCTGCCCCCGGAAGAGGAAGGGCTTTTCGTAAAGAAGCTCCTCCTCCGCTGCCAGGGCCTTGGCAAAGGAGGCCACGCCGCCTTTGTCCAAATAGACGTCCTCCCGCCCATGGATCAGGTCCCTAAAGACCAGCTTGAGCCCCGCCACCAGGTAGCTCACCTCCCGGAGGCGGGCCCTTATCTTGCTGGGGTCAAAGGCTTGGTTCCCGAAGATGAGGGGATCGGGCTTAAAGGTGACCCGGGTGCCCCTTTTCCCCTTGGGGGCCGGACCCACCACGGCAAGGGGTTCGGTAACCTCCCCTCGGCTGAAGGCGATGCGGTAGTGTTTTTCCTCCCGGAAGACCTCCACCACCGTCCATTCGGAGAGGGCGTTGACCACGCTGGCCCCTACCCCGTGCAGGCCCCCAGAAACCTTGTAGGCGCTGCTGTCAAACTTGCCCCCGGAGTGCAAGGTGGTGTAGATCACCTCCACCGCGGGCTTGCCCTCCTCGCGCATCACGTCCACGGGAATGCCCCGACCGTTGTCCTCCACGGTGAGGGAGCCATCGGGGTTTAGGGTGGTGACGATCTCCGTGGCATAGCCAGCCAGAGCCTCGTCCACGGCGTTGTCCAGGATTTCCTTGAAGAGGTGGTGGTACCCCTCCACCCCCGTGCCCCCGATGTACATGGCGGGGCGGTGGCGTACCCCCTCTAGGCCTTTGAGTACCTTAATGGCGGAAGCGTCGTAGCTCACCCCCTTAGTATACCACAGGGCGTGGCCTGGGAGTTTTGCCTTAAGGATGGGCTTTGGCGGGATGCGCCTTTTCCCAGCTTCCTGTGTTCATTACCGATTACTGGCCTTGCCTCGGACCCGCACCAGCCTGTAGGATACCCGCCGTGCCGGCCCTGGTTTTCCTTCACTCCCTTTTGGGTGTGGTCCTAATGGTGGCGGTGCTGGGCTTAGCCCTGGTGGGGATCCGGGGTTTTTTCCGGCCCTTGCCGGCACCCTTCTACCGGATTCTAAGGGGTGCCGCCTGGGTGGCCATTCTTCAGGTGGTCCTGGGGTTCGCTCTCCTTTGGGCGGGCCTGAGGCCCAAGGACAGCCTGCACCTTCTTTACGGGCTTCTTCTGGCTGCGGGGCTGCACTATCTGGGGGGCCTCGAGCCGGGGGGCTGGTTCTACCGGGGCCTGAAGGAACCGCCCAAGCGCCCGGAGCTCTTTGTGGCTTTGGGCCTCCTCTTCGCCGTGGGGCTGGTCCTTCGCGTCCACTTCACCGGGCGGTAGCCAAGGGCAGCCGGTCCAGGACCAAATCCTTGGGTACCGGCACCTTTTCCAGCATCCCCCGGGTGAGGTGGGGCACCACTTCCCGGTAAAGCCCCCGGTAGTAGGCCTGCATCTCAGGGCTATTCAGGTAGGCCACCAGGCCCTCCGGGTCCAGCTTTACCCCCTCCTTGGGCAGGAGGTGGAACTCCTCCCGCCAGGGATAACACTCCTTATCCCAGGCGGCCACCACCCGGTAGTGGCGGGTGTGGGCCACCACCAGGTGGCCCGTGGCGTAGAAGGGCTTAAGGAGCCCCACAGCCTCCTTGGGAAAGTAGAGGCCGGAGTGGGGGGTTTCGTAGTCGATCCAGCCCGGCTTCAGGTTCCTCCCCGTGAGCACCGGCACCAGGCCGGGGCCTGGGGCGGTCCGGGTCAGGGGGTGGGCCTTGATCTCGGGGCTACGGGCGGCGAAGTGGATCCCGAAGACCTCCCCCAAAGGCACCCCTTCCCGCTCCATGGCCAGGGCCTGGGGATCGGGGAAGCGGATGGGCTCCCCTTGCCAGGAGGGGTCCTCGAGAAGGGGTATAGGGTTCATGAGAAGGGGCTCTTCGGCGTCATAGAGCCTCAAGCCCCTTCCCTCCTTGCGGAAACGGATCACCGTGGCCACCACCTTGGCCTCCGGAAAGGGGCGGCCCAGGTAGTAGACCTCCACCTCCCCCTCCCGGGCCAGGAAGGCCCTTAGCCTCCCAAACTCCAAAAGGAGCATCCATGAGGCAGGGACTACAAAGACCAGCATCCCCCCTGGGGCCAAGAGCCGCACCCCCTTCTCCAAGAAGGCCCCGTAGAGGTTGTAGCGCCCGTGCCAGGTGGCAAAGCGCTTTCGGTAAAGCCCGCGCCTTTCCGCGGGGAGCCTGGCCCCGGCCCCCAGGGCGCCGTATGGGGGGTTCCCCAGGATGAGGTCAAAGGTTCCGTCCGGCTCCCAAAGGAGGAAGTCCGCCACCTGGCCTTCGGCCCACGGGGGCGGGTCAAAGGCCAGGGGGTCCACCTCCACCGCATGGAAGCGGTACCCGGTGCCGTGCGCTTCCCGGAAGGCCCGGAGGAAGGGGGCGTGGGCGGCGGCGGGCTCCAGGACCTTCCCCCCCTTGGGGGCCTCCGCCAAGGCCACCATGAAGGCCACCAGGGAGGGAGGGGTAAGGACCCGGCCCAGGGTGCGGCTTACCGGCATGGCAAGGGCGCCCAAGGGGGGTTAGCGGATGACCCCAAGCTTCCGGCCCACCTTGGCGTAGGCCTCGAGGGCCTTGTCCAGCATCTCCTGGGTGTGGGCGGCGGTGACGATGTTGCGGATGCGGGCCTTTCCCCGGGGCACGGTGGGGAAGCCGATGCCCACGGCGAAAACCCCCTCTTCCAGGAGGAGGCGGCTGGCTTCAAAGGCCAAGGGGGCTTCCCCGAAGAGCACCGGGGTGATGGGGGTTTGGCTTCCCAGGGTGTCGTAGCCCAGGCGGGCCAGCTCCCTCTTGAAGTAGCGGGTGTTCTCCCAGAGCCTTTCCACCCGTTCCGGTTCCTTTTGGATGAGCTCCAAGGCCCCCAAAAGGGCCCCCACCACCGCCGGGGGGTGGCTGGTGGAGAAGAGAAAGGGCCGGGCCTTGTTGATGAGGAGGTCCTTGAGCTCTGAGGCTCCGGCGGCGTACCCCCCCACCACCGCCCAGGCCTTGGAAAGGGTGGCCACCTGGATCACCTCGGGGTCCTGGTGGAAGCCGAAGTGGTGCACCGTACCCTTGCCCATCTCCCCCAAGACGCCGCTTCCGTGGGCGTCGTCCACGTAGACGATGGCCCCGTACTTCTTGGCCAGGGGCACGATGCGGTCCAGGGGGGCGATGTCCCCGTCCATGGAGAAGACCCCGTCGGTGACGATCAGCTTGAGGCCTTGGGTGTCGTGGGCCTTGAGGAGTTCCTCCAGGTGGGCCACATCCCCATGGCGGTAAACCAGGCGGGTGGCCTTGGTGAGGCGGAGGCCGTCGATGATGCTGGCGTGGTTCAGCTCGTCGGAGAAGACCAGGTCCCCTTCCTGCAACAAGGCCCCCAGCACCCCCTGGTTGGCGGTAAAGCCTGACTGCAGGACCAAGGCGCTTTCCGTGCCCTTGAAGCGGGCCAGGGCCTCCTCCAGCTCCAGGTGGTAGGTGAAGGTGCCGGCGATGGTGCGCACCGCCCCGCTTCCCGCCCCCCACTTTTCCAGGTACTGGCGGGCCTTTTCCTTCAGGTAAGGGTGGTTGGCGAAGCCCAGGTAGTTGTTGGAGGCCAGGTTCACCACCTCCCGCCCCTCCACCCGGGTGACGGGTTCCTGGGGGGCCTCGAGGACCTTGGGGCGGATGTACAGCCCTTCCCGCTTTAACCTTTCCAGTTCGCTTTCCACGCGGGCGCGCAAGGATAGGCTCATGGCCTTATCTAACCCCGTGGATGGATTTATGGCAAGCCATGCGTGGGTAGGGGCACGTGATAACCAAGCCTGGCGACTGGAAAATGATACCGAGCGTTTAGAGCAATGGGCACGGCTTCACCAGGTTTAGCACCGTATCCTGGAGGAGTTCGATGCCCTGCTGCACTTTGACTGGGCCCTAGCCTTTCATTGTCTATGAGCGCTCGGTTCTTGAACAGTTGCAAAAAGAAGCCGGGATTGGCAATCAAGTTCAACAACTTCAAGGTGCTGAGATCCTCATAACAGGGACCATCACTGCCTTCGAACCCGATTCTGGTGGAACCCGCGGGGGTGGAGGGGGATTGTTGGGTGGTTTATTAGGAGCAGTCACGGGTAGCCAAAAGAAAGCGTATGTGGCTGTAGATTTTCGTGCGGTAGATGTTCGTACCGGAGCGGTGGTCGCCGCTTTCCGTGTGGAGGGAGAGGCTTCGGACACGGATTTTGGCGGTTTGCTTGGCGCCTTGGTGCCTGGGGCGGCCCTCGGTGGAGCTCTGAGCCAATATCAGAAGACCCCTATGGGCAAGGCCCTCGCGGTTATGGTTGGCAAAGCGGTAGAGGAACTGATACGACGGATTCCCTCTTCTTACTTCAAGTATGGCCCTGACGGTCAACCGGTGCCCCAGAAAGGCTGAAACAACGTACGGGGATTGATAGGGGCAGCCACTTTGGTGGCTGCCTTTTACTTGACAAGGCAAGCCTTGTGGGGCATCCTGTATACAGGATGCAGACGTTAGGCTTCCGCCGGCCCAACCAGGTGCGGGAGGCGGTGTATCGGCACCTGAAAGACCTCCTTCTCTCCGGGCGTTTCGCCCCCGGGGAAAGGCTTTCCGAGCCCCTCTTGGCCCAGGAGCTGGGGGTTTCCCGCACCCCCGTGCGGGAGGCCCTCATGCGCCTTGCTGAGGAGGGCCTGGTGGAGCTGGTGCCGGGCCGGGGGGCCCGGGTGCGCATCTTCAGCCCGGAGGAGGTGGAGGAGGTCTACGGGGTGCGGGCCCTTCTGGAGGGGGAGGCGGCAAGGGAGGCGGCCCTTAGGGCCACCCCTTGGGAGATCGCGGACCTCGAGGCCCACCTCAGGGCCATTGACGAGGTCCCCAAGGAGGACTACCCCGAGCAGATGCGCCGGGATTTGGAGTTCCACCGGGCCTTGGTGCGGCTTTCCGGCAATAGGACCCTCTACCGCCTTTACGAGGACCTGCTTTCCAGCCTGGCCCTAGTGAGGGGTGCCCTCCCCACCCTCTCCCAGGAGGAGGCTACCCGCAAGGAGCACCAGGCCATCCTAAAGGCCCTGAAGGGGCGGGACCCGGAAGGGGCCAAAAAGGCGGTGGAGGCCCACGTGTACCGCTTCCGCGACCTGGTGGTGGCCAGGCTTAGGAAAGGAGGGGTATGAACCTGGACCTCATGTATCGGCAGGCGGTGCTCTCCGTGGCGGAAAACCCCAGGGTGGAGGCCCTGATCAAGGGGCGGGCTAAGAGCCTGGTGCGGCGCTATGTGGCGGGGGAGACCTTGGAGGAAGCCCTTTTGGCGGCGGAGCGCCTCGAGGCCCAAGGGGTCCACGCCATCTTGGACCTCCTGGGGGAGATGGTAAGAAGCGAGGAGGAGGCCCGGGCCTTCCAGGGGGGCATCCTGGAGCTGGTGCGGAGGGTGGCCGAGTACCCTTGGCCCAAGTACATCTCCTTGAAGCTCACCCAGCTGGGGCTGGACCTTTCCGAGGCCTTGGCCCTGGAGCTCCTCCGGGAAATCCTGAAGGAGGCTGAGCCCAAGGGGGTCTTCGTGCGGATAGACATGGAGGACTCCCCCCGGGTGGAAGCCACCTTGCGCCTCTACAGGGCCCTGCGGGAAGAGGGCTTCAGCGGGGTGGGACTGGTCCTGCAAAGCTACCTGTTCCGCACGGAAAAGGACTTCTGGGAGCTCCTTCCTTACCGGCCCAACCTGCGCCTGGTCAAGGGGGCCTACCGGGAGCCCAAGGAGGTGGCCTTTCAGGATAAGCGCCTCATCGACGCTGAGTTTTTGCACCTGGGAAAACTGGCCCTTAAGGAGGGGCTTTACGTGGCCTTCGCCACCCACGACCCCCGGCTCATCGCCGAGGTGAAGCGCTACACCGAGGCCATGGGCGTACCCAAGGATCGCTTTGAGTTCCAGTTCCTCTATGGGGTGCGTTTCCAGGAGCAAAGGCGCCTGGCGGAAGAGGGTTACACCGTGCGGGCCTACGTGCCCTACGGCACCCACTGGTACCCCTATCTATCCCGGCGCATCGCCGAAAGGCCCGAGAACCTGGGATTAGTGCTAAGAAGCCTCTTAGGGGGCTAAAGGAGGTACGGCATGACGGTGGAGCCTTTTCGCAACCAGCCCATAGAGACCTTCCAGACGGAGGAGGCCAAGCGGGAGATGCGGGAAGCCCTTAGGCGGGTCAGGGCCGAGTTTGGCCGCCACTATGGGCTTTACCTAGACGGGGCCTGGGTGGACACCCAGGAGAGGATCCTATCCCTTAACCCCTCGGCCCCCAGCGAGGTGGTGGGGAGCACCGCCAAGGCGGGGGTAGCCGAGGCGGAGGCGGCCCTGGAGGCGGCCTGGCGGGCCTTTAGGACCTGGAAGGACTGGCCCCAGGAGGACCGCAGCCGCCTCCTCCTCAAGGCGGCGGCCCTCATGAAGAGGAGGCGGCGGGAGCTGGAGGCCACCTTGGTCTACGAGATCGGCAAGAACTGGCTCGAGGCCAGCGCCGAGGTGGCGGAGGCCATAGATTTCCTGGAGTACTACGCCCGCCAGGCCCTCAAGTACAAGTACCCCTCGGTGGAGGTGGTGCCCTACCCCGGGGAGGACAACGAAAGCTTTTACATCCCCTTGGGGGCGGGTGTGGTCATCGCCCCCTGGAACTTCCCCATCGCCATCTTCACCGGCATGATCGCCGGGCCCGTGGCCGTGGGGAACACCGTGGTGGCCAAGCCTGCGGAGGACACGGTGGTCATCGCCGCCAAGGTCTTTGAGATATTCCACGAGGCAGGCTTTCCTCCCGGCGTGGTGAACTTCCTGCCCGGCAAGGGGAGCGAGGTGGGGGCCTACCTGGTGGAGCACCCCCAGACCCGCTTTATCAACTTCACGGGGAGCCTCGAGGTGGGGCTTTGGATCCACGAAAGGGCGGCCAAGCTGGCCCCGGGCCAGCGCTGGATCAAGCGGGTCTTCCTGGAGCTGGGCGGCAAGGACGCCATCGTCGTGGACGAGACCGCCGATTTTGACGCCGCCACCGAGGGCATCCTCATCTCCGCCTACGGCTTCCAGGGGCAAAAGTGCTCGGCAGCAAGCCGCCTCATCGTCACGGAGAAGGCCTTTGAGCCTTTGATGGAAAGGGTGTTGCGGCGGGCGGAGCGCCTGGTGGTGGGCCCTGCGGAGGAGAACCCCGACCTGGGCCCCGTGGCCAGCAAGGCCCAGGAGGAAAAGGTCCTCTCCTACATGGAGATCGGCAAAGGGGAAGGCCAGCTGGTCCTGGGGGGGAAGCGCCTGGAGGGGGAGGGCTACTTCCTTGCCCCCACCATCTTCACCGAGGTGCCCCCCACGGCCAGGATTGCCCAGGAGGAGATCTTTGGCCCCGTGCTTTCCGTGATGCGGGTGAGGGATTTTGGCGAGGCCCTCGAGGTGGCCAACAACACCGTATACGGCCTCACCGGTGGGGTCTATTCCCGCAAGCGGGAGCACCTGGAAAGGGCAAGGCGGGAGTTTCACGTGGGCAACCTCTACTTCAACCGCAAGATCACCGGGGCCTTGGTGGGGGTCCAACCCTTTGGCGGCTTTAACCTTTCCGGCACCGACACCAAGGCCGGGGGGCCCGACTACCTTCTCCACTTCCTGCAGATGAAGACGGTGGCCGAAAGGTTCTGATGCGGCCTTGATGCCCGGCTCCCCCTGGACGCTAGGGGGGGCTTGGGCTATCCTGGGAGCATGAGCCCCCTTCCCGCCCTTTGGTGGCCCGGTTAGGCCCCGGGGCGGATGGGCGTGTTTCCCCGGGGCTATAGGCCCCGGGGCTTTTTGTAAGGAGAGGCATGGAAACCATCAGGCCCTTTCGCAAAACCCTCCTGGCGGACCTGGAAACCCCGGTGACCGCTTACCTGAAGCTTTCGGAAAAGGCCCCGGTGAGCTTTCTTCTGGAGTCGGTGGAGCGGGGAAGGCAAAGCCGCTTCTCCATCATCGGGGTAGGGGCAAGGCGCACCTTTCGCCTAAAGGATGGGGTCTTCACCATCAATGGCCAACGGGTGGAAACCCAGGACCCCTTGCGCACCCTTTACCAGGCGGTCCATGCCCCTTTAGAGCGCCACCCCGACCTGCCCCCCTTCTTTGGGGGGGTGGTGGGGTATGCCGCCTACGACCTCATCCGCTCCTACGAGCGCCTGCCCTCCCTTAAGCCGGATGACCTGGGCCTTCCCGACCTTCTTTTCGTGGAGCCCGAGGTGGTGGCGGTCTTTGACCACCTGAAAAACCTCTTGCACCTGGTGGTCCCCGCGCAGGACCTGGAGGAGGCGGAAGACCGCCTCCTTTGGGCGGAAAAGAGGCTTAAAGGTCCTCTGCCGGGGGTACCTGGGGAGCGCCCGGGGGGAAGGGCCCGCTTTGCGCCCGACATGAGCCGGGAGGAGTACCTAAAGGCGGTGGAAAAGGCCTTGGACTATATTCGGGCTGGGGATATCTTCCAGGTGGTCCTCTCCTTGCGGCTTTCCTCCCCCCTCACCGTGCACCCCTTTGCCCTGTACCGGGCCCTTAGGAGCGTGAACCCAAGCCCCTACATGGGCTATCTGGACCTGGGGGAGGTGGTCTTGGTCTCGGCAAGCCCCGAAAGCCTCCTCCGCTCCGACGGCCGCAAGGTGGTCACCCGGCCCATCGCCGGCACCCGCCCCCGGGGGAAGGACGAGGAGGAGGATGGGAGGCTTGCGGAGGAGCTTCTTAGGGACGAAAAGGAAAGGGCTGAGCACGTGATGCTTTTGGACCTTTCCCGCAACGACATTGGCCGGGTGTCCGCCTTCGGCACGGTGCGGGTCCTGGAGCCCATGCACGTGGAGTACTACTCCCACGTGATGCACCTGGTGTCCACGGTGGAGGGCATTTTGGCCGAGGGCAAGACCCCTTTGGACGCTTTGGCCAGCGTGCTTCCCATGGGCACGGTCTCGGGGGCCCCCAAGATCCGGGCCATGGAGATCATTGAGGAGCTGGAGCCCCATCGTCGGGGGCCCTACGGGGGAAGCTTCGGCTACCTGGCCTACGATGGGGCCATGGATGTGGCCTTAACCTTGCGTACCTTTGTCATCGCAGGGGGAAGGATGCACGTGCAGGCGGGGGCGGGCATCGTGGCGGACTCGGTGCCGGAAAGGGAGTACGAGGAGTGTTGGAACAAGGCGAAGGCCCTTTTGAAGGCGGTGGAGATGGCGGAGGAGGGGTTATGAGGGTGTTGGTGATCGATAACTACGACAGCTTCACCTACAACCTGGTGCAATACCTGGGGGAGCTTGGGGCAAGCCCTGTGGTGTGGCGGAACGACCAGTTTGCCCTCGAGGACGTGGAGGCCCTAAACCCCGACCGCATCCTCATCAGCCCTGGCCCCTGCACCCCCTTGGAGGCGGGGCTTTCCCTCCCCCTCATCGGGCGCTACGCCCCCCGCTACCCCATCCTGGGGGTCTGCCTGGGCCACCAGGCCATCGGCATGGCCTTTGGGGGCAAGGTGGTTCCGGCCCCGGTGATCATGCACGGCAAGGTGAGCGAGATCCACCATGACGGCACCGGCCTCTTCCGCGGACTTCCCAGCCCCTTTCCCGCCACCCGCTACCACTCCTTGGTGGTGGAGGAGGTTCCGCAAGACCTCTTGGTGAACGCCTGGGTGGTAGAAGAGGGCCCCGAAGGGGCTAGGTTGGCTAGGGAGGAAAAGGGCCCCGAAGGGGCTAGGTTGGCTAGGGGGGAGGCGGGAGGAAGGACGGTGATGGGCTTCCGCCACCGCCAGTATCCCACCCACGGGGTGCAGTTCCACCCGGAAAGCTACCTTACGGAGGTGGGTAAGATCATCCTCAGGAACTTTCTGGAGGACCCATGGAGGCAGTGAAGAAGGCGCTTTTGGGCGAGGTGCTGGGCGAGGAGGAGGCCTATGGCCTCATGCGGGCCATGATGTCGGGGGAGGTTTCCCCGGTGAAGGTGGCGGGGGTGCTCACCGCCATGGCCTTAAGGGGGGAGACCCCTTCGGAGATCGCCGCCATGGCCAAGGCCATGCGGGAGGCGGCCTTGGCCCTAGAGGTGAACCGCAGGCCCCTTTTGGACATCGTGGGCACCGGGGGGGACCACAAGGGGCTTTTGAACCTCTCCACCCTGGGGGCCCTGGTGGCGGCCGCGGGAGGGGTGGCGGTGGCCAAGCACGGGAACCGGGCGGCCAGCTCCAAGGCGGGCTCGGCGGATCTCCTCGAGGCCCTGGGGGTCAACCTGGAGGCCCCGCCCGAGCGGGTGGGGGAGGCCATTGAGACCTTGGGCTTCGGCTTCCTCTTTGCCCGGCTTTTCCACCCCGCCATGCGCCACGTGGCCCCGGTAAGGGCCGAGCTGGCTATCCGCACCGTCTTTAACCTCCTAGGTCCCCTCACCAACCCGGCAGGGGCCGACCGGTACGTGCTGGGGGTCTTTAGCCCCCGTTGGCTTACCCCCATGGCCGAGGCCTTGGAACGCCTGGGGGCCCAGGGGATGGTGGTCCACGGGGAAGGGGCGGATGAACTGGTCCTCGGGGAGAACCAGGTGGTGGAGGTGGGGAAGGGGGCCTATGCCCTCACCGCCGAGGAGGTGGGGCTTGAGCGGTTCCCCTTGGAGGCCCTAAAGGGGGGGTCTCCGCAGGAAAACGCCCAGCTGGCCACAAGGATTCTCAAGGGCGAGGAAAAAGGCCCCCACGCCCAAGGGGTGGCCCTGGCGGCGGGGGCGGGCTTCTACGTGGCGGGCAAGGCAGCCTCCCTGCGGGAAGGGGTGCGGCTTGCCCAGGAGGTCCTGGTCTCCGGGGAGGCCTACGGGCTTTTGGAGCGGTACGTGGCCTTCTTAAGGGGGTAAAGTGCGATTGGCAAAGGGCTTGACCGGGGCCTCCACCTGGACGAAGGCCCAGGTGGGGTGGCGTGACGGGGGTATTAGACCCAGCTCACCGCCCCGAAGGTGTCCTCCCTCCTGGGGCTGGTGGAGAAGAGGACCACGGGCACCCCGGTGTACTCCTCAATGAGCTCTAGGTAGCGCCTTAGGGAAGGAGGAAGCTCCTCCCGGCTTCGCACCCCGGCAAGGTCCCCCCAGCCCTCCAGCTCCAGGTAGCGCACGGCCTCGGGGCTCGCCTCCCCGGGCCGGGCCCCGTCCAGGTACTCCACCGCCACCCTTACCTTTTCCAGGCCGGAAAGCACGTCCAGCTTGGTGATGGCTAGGCCGTCAAAGCCATTCACCTCACAGGCGTACTTGAGGGCCACCAGGTCCAGCCAGCCCACCCGCCGGGGCCTGCCCGTGGTGGTGCCGTACTCCCCGCCCTTTTCCCTAAGGTGGTGGGCTAGGTCCCCATGAAGCTCTGTAGGGAAAGGGCCCTCTCCCACCCGGGTGGCGTAGGCCTTGGCCACCCCGTAGACCTTGGTGATGGCCTTGTGGTTAAGCCCCGTGCCCACCAGGATGCCCCCCACCGTGGGATGGGAGCTGGTCACGTAGGGGTAGGTGCCGTAGTTGAGGTCCAAAAGGGTGGCCTGGGCCCCTTCAAAGAGGAGGCGCTTGCCCCGCTTGAGGGCTTCCCGCAGGAGGCTCCCCGTGTCGGCCACGAAGGGGGCCAGGATCTCCCGCATCCGGTAGAGGTCGGCTAGGGCCTTTTCCTCCGTGTCCCAACCGGCCTCCCGGGTGGAGTTGGGCTTTTCCAGGAGGAGGCGGCGCACCCGTTCCCTTAGGACATCCTCCTCTAAGAGGTCCCCGGCTCGGATGCCCACCCTTCTTGCCCGGTCGGAGTAGGCGGGGCCTATGCCCCGGCCGGTGGTGCCCACAAAGTTGTGGCGGCTTTCCACGTGCTTGTGGTGGGGAAGGACCAGGTGGGCCCGTTCGGAAACCCGCACCTGGGGGTTAAACCCCTCCTTCCTTAGGGCCTCGAGCTCCTCCTGGAAGCGGAAGGGGTCTATCACCATGCCATCCCCCAGGATGTTCACCGCATGGGGGTGGATGACCCCCGAGGGCAGGAGGTTCAGCTTAAACACCCGCCCCTCGGCCACCACGGTGTGGCCGGCGTTGGCCCCCCCTTGGTAGCGGATCACATAGTCGGCTTCCTGGGCGAGGGCGTCCACCACTTTCCCCTTGCCCTCGTCCCCCCACTGGGCTCCAATGATGGCGACTCCCGGCATCCCCTAAAGCTTACGCTAAGCGGAAGGGGTTGAAGTCCGTGTCCCGGTCGTAGACGTCAAGCCCCTCCACCCGCTTGAGGAAGCCCACCACCCCGTAGGTGGCGGGGAGCATGAGGGCCTCCACCCCCACCTTGAAGACATAGTTGGAAAGGAATACGGCAAGGAGCACCTCCGGGGGGAAGACCCCATAGAAGGCCACCAGGAGGAAGATGCCCGTGTCCAGCCCCTGGCCCACCAGGGTGGAGGTGAGGGCCCTTAGCCAGAAGAAGCGCCCCTCGGTCTTCACCTTCAGCTTGGCCAACACGTAGGCGTTGGCGAACTCCCCCACGAAGTAGGCCAGGAGGCTTCCCAAGACGATCCTGGGGGTAAGGCCCAGAAGGAGGCCAAAGGCCTCGGCGAAGCGCTGGCTTTCCCCGTCCTTGGGGGCGGGGAGGGCGGCCACCCCTTGGAAGGTGAGGGTGGCCAAGAGGAGGGCGAAAAATCCCAGCCAGATCACCCGGCGGCTACGCCGGTAGCCGTAGACCTCGGTGAGCACATCCCCGAAGATGTAGGCCAAGGGGAAAAGCAGGGTGCCGCCGTCAAAGGTGAAGGGCCCTAGGATCACCAGCTTGGTGGAGGCCACGTTGGAAACCAAGAGGACGGCGGCGAAGAGAACGGCAATGAGGTCCAGGTACTTCATTCCTCCTCCGGACGAAGGGATGTGATAAAGGGCAGGTTGCGGTCAAACTGGGCCCGGTCCAGGCCGTAGCCATAGACGTAGGCGTCCTCAATCTCAAAGCCCAGGTAGTGGATGGGCACCTCCACCTGACGGCGGCTGGGCTTGGAGAGGAGGGCCGCCACCCGCACCGAGGCGGGTTTGCGGGCCTCGAGGTAGTCCAGCAAGTAGGAAAGGGTAAGCCCCGTGTCCACGATGTCCTCCACCACGATCACATCCCGGCCATGGATGGGAAGGCGCAGGTCCTTTAGGAGTTCCACCTCGCCGCTTGTGCGGTAGGCGTTGCCGTAGGAGCTGATGGAGATGAAGTCCAGGGTGAGGGGAAGGGGGATGGCCCGCACCAGGTCGGCCATGAAGATGAAGGCCCCGTTCAGCACGCAGATGAGGTGCGGGGTTTTTCCCTGGTAGTCCTGGGCGATCTGGGCTCCCAGCTCCTTTACCCGGTTTTCTATGGCTTCGGCGGGGATCTGCACGGGTCCGTTTCCCGCGGTGAACATGGCCCTCATTCTACCGAAGTTTCCTGGAAAAGGGCCTCTACCTCCTCCGGCGAAAGCCGCCGCCACTTGCCCGGGGGAAGCTGGCCCAAGCGGATGGGCCCCACCTGGAGCCTTAGGAGGCGCTTTACCGGGTAGCCCACCTTCTTCAGCATCCTGCGCACTTCCCGCTTCCGGCCCTCCGCCAGGGTGAGGAGGGCCCCCCCCGGGGCGGGGCGGCAGGCGATGGCCCTAGCCAGGCCATCCTCCAGCTCCACCCCCTCTAGAAGCCTCTGGCAGACGGACCTGGGCAGGGTACCCCTTTCCGTGTAAACCCGGTAGACCTTCTTGACCCCATACCGGGGATGGGTGAGGCGGAGGGTCAGGCTCCCGTCGTTGGTGAAGAGGAGGAGCCCCTCGGAATCCCGGTCCAGGCGGCCTATGGGGTGGAGACCGGGGATAGGGGGCAGGAGGTCAAAGACCGTCTTTTGGGCGTGGGGGTCATGGCGGGTGGTGGTGTAGCCCCGGGGCTTGTTTAGGGCCAGGACCACCCTCTCGGCCAAGGGTTCCACCCGCTTGCCGTCCACCTCCACCACGTCCTTTGGGCTCACCTTCTGTCCCAAGGTGGCCAAGGCCCCATTCACCCGCACCCGGCCCTGGCGGATCAGCTCCTCTGCCTTCCTGCGGCTCGCCACGCCCGCCCGGGCCAGGAAGGTCTGGAGGCGCAAGGGTTTTTCCATGCCTAAAACCGGGGTTTTCGCTTTTCCCTAAGCGCCCTTAAGCCCTCTTCCAGCTCCTCCCCTTGGAACCCCAAAAACTCCAGGGCCAAGGAGACCTCAAAATGGGGCAAGAAGGTGCGGAACCAGTGGTTTAGGGCGTGCTTGGTGAAGCCCAGGGCCTCCTTGGGGCCTTCGGCCAGGCGGGTGGCCACCTCGAGGGCCTTCGCGTACACCCTCTCATCCTCCACCGCCAGGGCCACCAGGCCCAACCTTTCCGCCTCCTCCCCGGTGAGGGGTTCGCCCAGGAGGAGGTGGTACTTGGCCTTGGCCATGCCCAAAAGAAGGGGCCAAAGGAGGACCGCATGGTCCCCGGCGGCCACCCCAAGCCGCAGGTGGCCGTCCAGAAGCCTGGCCCCCTTGCCCGCCACCACCACGTCGCTGGCTAGGGCCAAGGCCAGCCCCGCCCCCACCGCCACCCCTTCCACTGCGGCCACCACGGGCCTGGGGAAGTCCAGGGGTCCTAGGACCAGTTCCCGGGCCTCCCAAAAGACCCGCAAGAGGGCCCGGTGGGAGGCCCGCATCTCCTCAATCAGGGCGAAGGAGCCCCCGGCGGAAAAGACCCCACCCTCCCCCCTTAGGAGTACGGCCCTAACCTCTTCCAGCTCCCGGAGGTCCCGCCAGATCCGGGCCAGGTCCCGGTGGGCCCCTGGGCCCAAGGCGTTCAGCTTCTCACCCTTCAGGGTGATCTCCAGCACCCCGGGCCGGGGCCAGGTGAAGGCGAGGCTGGGGTAACGGCCTTCCAGGTCCATGCCTCCATTCTTCCCCCCACCGGGTGGTGATACAATCCCCTAGGCATGGCCCTCTATGCGGTGGACAAGCCCCTCCACCTCACCTCCCATGATGCGGTGGAGGAGGCGAGGCGCCTTCTCTCTACCCGCCGGGTGGGGCATACCGGCACCCTGGATCCCTTGGCCACGGGCCTTCTCCTTCTGGTTTCCGAGGAGAGCACCAAGCTGGTTCCCTTCCTCTCGGGGGAGGAGAAGGAGTACATCGCCTGGGTTTCCTTCGGGGCCACCACCCCCACCTTGGATGCGGAAGGTCCCATAAGCGAGGAGGCCCCGGTGCGCTTTGACCGCAAGGACCTGGAGAGCGTGCTCCCTTCGTTTTTGAAGCTGAAAGAGCAGGTGCCTCCCCTCTACTCCGCCATCAAGGTGGGGGGCAAAAGGGCCTACGAGGCCGCTCGGGAAGGGAAGCCCTTGGAGCTTGGCCCAAGGCCGGTAAAGTACCTGGAGGTGGAACTCCTGGCCTTGGACCTCGAGCCCATCCCCCATCCCATTGCCCCCTCGGCCAAGGGCTGGCGGCTTGCGGAAAAGGGTGGGCGCAAGGTGGAGCTTCCGAGGCCCTTGGGGCCCTACCCTACCGCGGTGATCCGCTTGGTGGTGGGCCCCGGCACCTACGTGCGGGCCTTTGCCCGGGACCTGGGGGAGACACTCAGGACCAAGGCCTTTCTCTCCGGGCTTGTGCGCACGCGCATCGGCAAGGTGGGGTTGGAGCGGGCGGTGAAGCTTTCCGAACTCTCCCCGGAAAAGGCCATCCCCGAGACCGATATCTTGCCCTTTCCCGTGGTGGAGCTTTCCCACACCGAGGCCCGGCGCGTTCTGGAAGGGGTTCCCTTGCCCATCCCCGCCCTGGGCTATGTGGCCTTGGTGGATTCCCGAAGAAGGCTTCTGGCCATCGCTGAGGGCGACGGCTTCAAGCTCAAGATAAGGCGTGTCTTTGTAAAGGAGGCGTAGTATGGTGATCGGCGTACCCAAGGAGATCAAGACCCTGGAAAACCGCGTGGCCATGACCCCGGGTGGGGTGGAGAGCCTGGTCAAAAGGGGGCATACCGTTTTGGTGGAGCGGGGGGCGGGCGTGGGTTCCGGCCTATCCGATGCCGAATACCAGCGGGCAGGGGCCAGGCTGGTGAGCCGGGAGGAGGCCTGGGGGGCGGAGATGGTGGTAAAGGTAAAGGAACCCCTTCCCGAGGAGTACCCCTTCCTGCGACCCGGGCTTATCCTCTTCACCTACTTGCACCTGGCCGCGGATCGTACCCTCACGGAGGCCATGCTGCAAAGCGGGGTCACGGGTATTGCCTATGAAACCGTGCAACTTCCCGATGGTTCCTTGCCCCTCCTGGTACCCATGAGCGAGGTGGCGGGGCGCATGGCCCCCCAGGTGGGGGCCCAGTTCCTGGAGAAGCCCCATGGGGGGCGGGGGGTGCTTCTGGGTGGGGTTCCCGGGGTGGCCCCGGCCAGCGTGGTGATCCTGGGGGGTGGCACCGTGGGCACCAACGCCGCCAAAATCGCCTTGGGTATGGGGGCCCAGGTGACCATCCTGGACGTGAACCACAGGCGCCTTCAGTACCTGGACGATATCTTTGGGGGCCGGGTGGTCACCCTCACCGCCACGGAGGCCAACATCAAGAAGAGCATCCAGCACGCCGACCTTCTCATCGGGGCGGTGTTGGTGCCGGGGGCCAAGGCTCCGAAACTGGTTACCCGGGACATGCTCCCCCTTATGAAGGAGGGCTCGGTGATCGTAGACGTGGCCGTGGACCAGGGGGGGTGTGTGGAAACCATCCGCCCCACCACCCATGCCGAGCCCACCTACGTGGTGGAGGGGGTGGTGCACTATGGGGTGGCCAACATGCCAGGGGCGGTGCCCAGAACCAGCACCTTCGCCCTCACCAACCAGACCCTGCCCTATGTGCTGAGGCTTGCGGAGAAAGGCCTGGAGGCCCTCCTGGAGGATAGCGCCCTCCTCAAAGGATTGAACACCCATAAGGGGCTTCTCACCCACCCCGGGGTGGCGGAGGCCTTCGGCCTGCCCTATACTCCCCCCGAGGAGGCCCTGAGGAGGTAGGATGCCAGGACGGGTGACGGTAACCGAGGGGGCCTTGGCCTCCTTGTTGGCCCTGGCGGCCCACGAGGTGCCGGGGGTGGTGGGGATGGCCCCGGCGGGGCTTAAGGAGCAGGTGGTGCGCATCCTAGGCCGGCAGGAGGCCAGCGAGGGCGTGGTGGTGCGCCAAGACCCAGCCCACCCCGGGAAGTACACGGCCGATTTCTACGTGGTGGTGGCGGTGGGGACCCGCATCCCCACGGTGGTGGAGTCCCTGGCGGAGCGGGTGGCTTTTGCCGCCAAGAGGCTTGCGGGGGTGGAGCTTTCCCAGGTGCGGGTGCACGTGGTGGGGGTGGGGCGTGGCTAGCCTGAGGCCTGAGGAGCTGGCCGAGGCCTTCCGCTACGCCACGGACTGGTTTTCCGTGTTCGTGGAGGAGCTCAACGCCCTCAACGTCTACCCGGTTCCCGATGGGGATACAGGGACCAACATGCACCTTACCCTCCAGTCGGCCCGGCGGGAGCTGGACCTGGCGGACACCTCCAAGATGCCCGAGGTGGCCCGGGCCATTGCCTACGGGAGCCTTCTTGGGGCCCGGGGAAACAGCGGGGTGATCCTTTCCCAGATCCTGAAGGGGTTCAGCGAGGCCATCCGCCAAAAGGAGGTGCTGGATGCCCCCGCCCTGGCCGAGGCCCTGCGCCTGGGGGCGGAAACCGGCTACAAGGCGGTGATGAAGCCGGTGGAGGGGACCATCCTCACCGTGGCCCGGGCTGCGGGGGAGGGGGCCATAGGGGAGGCCCTCGAGGAAGTCCTGGAAAATGCCCTTAAGGCCGCCCGGGAGGCCTTGGAAAAGACCCCAGAGCTCCTTCCCGTTTTGAAGCAGGCGGGGGTGGTGGACGCTGGGGGTGCGGGGTACGTGCGCTTTCTGGAGGGTGTCCAGGGGTATATCCGGAGACTTCCCCTGCCCGAGCCCCCTAAGGTGGAGCGCTACGCCCAAACCGCCTTCGCCACCGAGGAGTTCGGCTACTGCACCGAGTTCCTCATGGAGGGGGTGGAGGTGCCCATTGAGAGGATCCGGGAGGCGGTGGCCCCTTTTGGGGACTCCCTTTTGGTGGTGGGGGCCGAGGGGTACGTGAAGGGGCACATCCACACCGACGACCCCGATGGCCTCCTGGCCACCGTGGCCCGCTTTGGCCGCATGGTGCGCACCAAGGTGGAGGACATGACGGAGCAGCACACGGAGATCCTGGCCATGGCGGGGGCGGGGGAGGAGGCTCCCCCTCCCACGGGCCTAGTGGCCGTGGCCCTGGGGCATGGGCCCACCCGGGCCTTCCGTAGCCTAGGGGCCCGGGTGGTGGCGGGGGGGCAGACGCAAAACCCCAGCGTGGAGGACCTGCTGGCCGCCATCAGGAGCGTGGCGAGCCCCAAGGTGATCCTTCTTCCCAACAACCCCAACGTCTTCCTGGCGGCGGAAAAGGCGGCGGAGCTGGCCAAGGGATTGGGCAAGGAGGTGCACGTGCTCAAGACCCGCACCCTGGGCCAGGGCCTAGCGGCGGCGGTGCGCTACCTTCCCGAGCTGGAGGCGGAGGAGCTCCTTCCCGAGATGGAGGAGGCCATGAGGGGGGCGGTGACCCTCGAGGTCACCTGGGCCAGCCGGGATGCCGAGGTGGACGGGGTTAAGGTCTTGAAGGACAAACCCATCGGCCTCTTGGATGGGAGGCTGGTCCTGATGGGGGAAACCCCAGAGGAGGTGTTGGAGGGCCTCCTCCGCCTGGCCGGGGAGGGCAAGGAGGTCCTTACCCTTTTCCTAGGCCCCAACACCGAGAGGGAAAGGGCGGAGGAACTGGCGGGCAAGTTCCCGGGCCTGGTGGTGGAGATCCTCCCGGGAGGCCCCGACCTTTACGCCTACCTGGGGGTTTTGGAGTAGCTAAAGGAAGCCTAAGCCCTTTCCCCCCTTTCCCGGGCTATGCTGAAGGGAAAGGGGGGTTTTATGTGGCGGATGAGCAAAGGGGTGTTCCTAGGCTTGGCGGTTCTTGCCCTTGGCGCCTGCAACCTCCAGGGCACCCCGCCGGTGAGCGGGGAGCTATCTGTGGGGGGGTACGTCATTGCCCCACTTCCCCCTGCCCAGGAAATCGGTGGGGAGCTCCGCCCGGGGGTGAGGGTCTACCGCATCCTCCTTTCTCAGGATGGAGCGGTGCAGGTGAGTGCGGTTTCCAGCGATTTGCAACTAAGGGCCAGGCTCCGCCTGGTGCTTTTGGACGACAAAGGGGTGGTGCAGGCGGTGAGCGTGGCCCGCAACTGGTTCGCCGCCCGTTTGGAGCTTACGCCCCTTTCCCTGCGGCCCCAGATTACCACCGACCCCGGGTACCGCCTGAACTTTAAGGGGCAGAAAGACCAGGTCTTTTACCTCCAGGTGGAGAACTACGCCTTAAGCCAGGACCAGGTAACCCTGTACGCCGATCCCTTCACCCCCAATTCGGCGGGAACTCCCAACCCTAATGAAATCGGGGAGCCCTTTACCTCAGGGACCAAGCAAGGGGCCATAGAGTTTGTGGACGAGTTTGACCGATACAACGTTTCTTCTGCCACAGGGTACCTCAGGTTCACCTATTCCGGCCCCCTAGACCTGGTGGCCCTCCTTTACCTCTCCCCTCAAGACCCTAGCCCCTTGGTCCTGGACCCGGTGAGGAACTGCGCCCCCGTTTCCCCGGCCACCCTTTTGGTGGTGCGGGATCGGGACCTTTCCCGGGCGGGGTTTGACGAGGAGAATAGCGGCCGGTATCGCCTGGAGATCTCCTCCACCCCCTGCCCCTAGGGTTTGGGTGGGAGCAGATTGAGGGCTAGCTAAAGGGCCTTAAGGCTTTTCTAATCTTGTATTTTCCGATAACGTCCCTTGGCGGGGCAGCCGCTTAGTGATCGGAATGGTTCCATGACCCTTGGGGGCTGGCTTGGATGAGCCGGCCCCCTCATCCTTCTCAGGAAGCTAAAGGGTTTACCCGCATACTCAAGGGCGCTATGCGGGGTTTCCTGGTTTTGCTCCTCTTCGCCCTGGCCGTTGCCGGGGCTTGGGCCCAGTCTGGGGTACGAAGGAGCATGCTCCTCGAGGCCACCGCCTACACCTCCAGCGTGCGGGAGACCGACTCCACCCCCTTCATCACCGCCACCGGCATGCGTACCCGCCTGGGGGTTCTGGCGGTGAGCCCCGACCTCCTCAAGGTGTTGCCCTACGGCACCAAGGTGCGGCTTCGGGACCTGGGTTCGGTCCATGGCCGCGGCCGGGGGCAGTTTGATTACCTCTTCCGGGACCGGGTCTTCGTGGTGGCCGACGTGATGCACCCCAGGATGCGGGAAAAGGTGGACGTTTGGCTTCCCGACCGGGCCACCGCCTTGCGCTTTGGCCGGAGGCTGGTGGAGCTGCAGGTGGTGGAGTACCCCAGGCGCTAAAGTCCGTATCCTAAGGGCGTGCGCTTTGCCCTTTTCCTCGCCCTGGCCCATCTGCGGCGCAGACCCCTGCAGACGGGGCTGGCTCTTTTGGGGGTAGGGGTGGGGGTGGCGGTCCTCCTCACCGCCCTTTCCCTCACCAACGGTTTTGTAAGCGGCCTGGTGCGGGCCACCTTGAAGGCCTATCCCCACTTGGTCCTCTTTAGCCAGAGCGAGGAGCTGCCTCCTTTTCCCGGGCGGGATCATCCCGGGGTGGAGGCCTACGCCCCCTTTGCCGCCACCAAGGCCCTTTTAACCCGCCCGGCGGAGGGCGCCCGGGGCCCGGGGGTGGACTTCGCCACCCTGGTGGGCCTGGGCGAAGGCGGGGAGGCCCTTTACCCGGAGCTGGGCCTAAGGCTGGAGCCCGGGGGCATCTACCTGGGCTCGGCCCTGCAGCAGTCTTTGGGGGCCTTTGTGGGGGATAGGCTTTACGCCATGTCCGCCACCCAGGAGCGGGTGGAGCTTAAGGTTTTGGGGGCTTTTCGTACCGGTAACTATCTCCTGGATTCCGCCTACGCCTTTGTGGACCTAAGGACGGTGGAAAGGCTTTCCGGGATAAGGGCTCAAGGGTACCAGGTGCGCCTCAAGGACCCCTGGCGGGCCAAGGAGCTGGGTGGGGAACTGGCGGGTACCCGCTTCTTCCCCCAGGCCTGGCAGGACACCCAGCGCACCCTCTTGGAGCAACTCTCCTTGCAGAAGAGGGTTTTGGGCATCCTCATCTTCTTGATCGTGGCGGTGGCCGCCCTGGGGGTGGCCAACCTCTTGGTGCTCAAAGTGGTGGAGAAGACCCCGGAGATCGCCCTCCTTCGGGCCATGGGCGCCTCCAGGCTCACCGTGGGCTTGGTCTTTGCCCTCGAGGGGGTCTTTTTGGGCGTGGGCGGCGTGCTTTTAGGCAACCTCCTCGGCTATCTCCTTTCCCTTTACCTGTCCCTCCGCCCGGTGGACCTTCCCGGGGAGCTTTACTTCCTCACCCACCTGCCCGTGGAGATGCGCCTGTCCGACTTCCTCTGGGTGAGCGGCGCAAGTCTGGCCGCCACCTTTCTTTCCGCCCTTTTGCCCCTCTTCCGTGCCCTCAGGGTCCAGCCCGGGGTGGTCTTGCGGTAGTTGCGCGAAAGGGGACTCCTGCCCTAGACTCTTTAGGGCGGGCCGGTGTAGCTCAGCGGTAGAGCAACCGCCTCGTAAGCGGTAGGCCGCCGGTTCAAATCCGGCCACCGGCTCCAGAACCCCCCAGCCCCTCGAGGGCTGGGTTTTTCTTCGCCCCCCGGCTTGCCAAAAGAGGCTTAGCCCTGTACACTAATCAAGTTGAGGGCCCTCAGGGCCAGCCCCTGGCCCTGAGGGTGGTGCCCTGTATGGGCAAAAGCCGGGGGAAGATGGCTCCCCCGGGTGGATCTTGAGAACACGGGGGCAAGTCCAAGAAGAAGGGAGTGGTGGCACTGCCGACGATCAACCAGCTGGTCAGAAAGGGCCGCGAGAAGGTCCAGAAGAAGAGCAAGGTTCCGGCCTTGAAGGGGTCGCCTTTCCGCCGGGGAGTGTGCACCGTGGTGCGCACCGTAACCCCCAAGAAGCCCAACTCCGCCTTGCGTAAGGTGGCCAAGGTGCGCCTTACCTCCGGGTACGAGGTTACCGCCTACATTCCCGGCGAGGGGCACAACCTGCAGGAGCACTCCGTGGTCCTCATCCGGGGTGGCCGTGTGAAGGACCTGCCGGGTGTGCGCTACCACATTGTGCGTGGGGTCTACGACACCCAAGGGGTGAAGGACCGCAAGAAGAGCCGCTCCAAGTACGGGACCAAGAAGCCCAAGGAGACCAAGGGCGCGGCTCCGGCCAAGAAGAAGTAGGTGAACTATGGCACGGAGAAGAAGAGCAGAGGTACGCCAACTCCAACCCGACCTGGTCTACGGGGATGTGGTGGTGTCGGCCTTCATCAACAAGATCATGCGGGAGGGCAAGAAGAACCTGGCCGCCCGCATCTTCTACGATGCCTGCCGCATCATCCAGGAAAAGACCGGGCAGGAGCCTTTGAAGGTCTTTAGGCAGGCGGTGGAGAACGTGAAGCCCCGGATGGAGGTGCGTTCCCGCCGCGTGGGTGGGGCCAACTACCAGGTGCCCATGGAGGTCTCCCCCAGAAGGCAGCAGTCCTTGGCCCTGCGCTGGCTGGTCCAGGCGGCCAATGCGCGTTCCGAGCGGGGGGCTGCCGTGCGCATCGCCCATGAGCTCATGGACGCAGCCGAGGGCAAGGGCGGAGCGATAAAGAAGAAAGAGGACGTGGAGCGCATGGCCGAGGCCAACCGCGCCTACGCCCACTACCGGTGGTAAGCCATGGCGGTTAAGGTAGAGTACGACCTAAAGAGGCTCCGCAACATCGGCATCGCCGCCCACATCGATGCCGGTAAGACCACCACCACCGAGCGCATCCTCTACTACACCGGCAAGATCCACAAGATCGGTGAGGTTCACGAGGGTGCGGCCACCATGGACTTCATGGAGCAGGAGCGGGAACGGGGCATCACCATCACCGCCGCCGTGACCACCTGCTTCTGGAAGGACCACCGCATCAACATCATCGACACCCCGGGCCACGTGGACTTCACCATCGAGGTGGAGCGCTCCATGCGGGTTTTGGACGGGGCCATCGTGGTCTTCGACTCCAGCCAGGGGGTGGAACCCCAGTCGGAAACGGTTTGGCGCCAGGCGGAGAAGTACAAGGTTCCCCGCATTGCCTTTGCCAACAAGATGGACAAGACGGGGGCCGACCTTTGGCTGGTGATCCGCACCATGCAGGAGCGCCTGGGGGCCAGGCCGGTGGTGATGCAGCTTCCCATTGGCCGGGAGGACACCTTCTCGGGGATCATCGATGTCCTCAGGATGAAGGCCTACACCTACGGCAACGACCTGGGTACGGATATCCGCGAGGTGCCCATCCCCGAGGAGTACCTGGCCCAGGCCCGGGAGTACCACGAGAAGCTCATCGAGGTGGCCGCCGACTTTGATGAAAACGTGATGCTCAAGTACCTGGAGGGCGAGGAGCCCACCGAGGAGGAGCTGGTGGCGGCCATCCGCAAGGGCACCATTGACATCCAGATCACCCCCGTGTTCCTGGGTTCTGCCCTTAAAAACAAGGGCGTACAGCTCCTTCTGGATGCGGTGGTGGACTACCTCCCTTCCCCCTTGGACATCCCCCCCATCAAGGGCACCACGCCCGAGGGGAACGAGGTGGAGATCCATCCCGACCCCGAGGGTCCCCTGGCGGCCTTGGCCTTCAAGATCATGGCCGACCCCTACGTGGGCCGCCTCACCTTCATCCGGGTTTACTCCGGCACCATCACCTCCGGCTCCTACGTGTACAACACCACCAAGGGCCGCAAGGAGCGGGTGGCCCGGCTCCTAAGGATGCACGCCAACCACCGGGAGGAGGTGGAGGAGCTTCGGGCCGGGGACCTGGGGGCGGTGGTGGGCCTTAAGGAAACCATCACCGGGGACACCTTGGTGGGTGAGGATGCGCCTCGCGTCGTCCTGGAGTCCATTGAAGTCCCCGAGCCCGTCATTGACGTGGCCATTGAGCCCAAGACCAAGGCGGACCAGGACAAGCTTTCCCAGGCCTTAGGCCGCCTGGCGGAGGAGGACCCCACCTTCCGCGTTTCCACCCACCCCGAGACCGGGCAGACCATCATCAGCGGGATGGGGGAGCTCCACCTGGAGATCATCGTGGACCGCCTGAAGCGGGAGTTCAAGGTGGACGCCAACGTGGGTAAGCCCCAGGTGGCCTACCGCGAGACCATCACCCGCCCCGTGGACGTGGAGGGCAAGTTCATCCGCCAGACCGGTGGCCGTGGCCAGTATGGCCACGTGAAGATCAAGGCCGAGCCTTTGCCTCGAGGCTCGGGCTTTGAGTTCGTCAACGCCATCGTGGGTGGGGTGATCCCCAAGGAGTACATCCCTGCCGTTCAGAAGGGGATTGAGGAGGCCATGCAGTCGGGCCCCCTGATCGGCTTCCCCGTGGTGGACGTGAAGGTCACCCTCTACGACGGCTCCTACCACGAGGTGGACTCCAGCGAGATGGCCTTCAAGATCGCCGGCTCCATGGCCATCAAGGAGGCGGTGCAGAAGGGGGATCCGGTGATCCTCGAGCCCATCATGCGGGTGGAGGTCACCACCCCTGAGGAGTACATGGGCGACGTCATCGGCGACCTGAACTCCCGCCGGGGCCAGATCCTGGGCATGGAGCCCAGGGGGAACGCCCAGGTGATCCGGGCCTATGTCCCCTTGGCGGAGATGTTCGGCTACGCCACCGATCTGCGTTCCAAGACCCAGGGTAGGGGCTCCTTCGTCATGTTCTTCGACCACTACCAGGAAGTTCCCAAGCAGGTGCAGGAGAAGCTCATCAAGGGGCAGTAAGGATGCCTTTCGGGTAGGCCTTAGGGCCTACCCCGCATGGAGAAAGGAGAGCGAAGATGGCCAAGGGCGAGTTTATCCGTACGAAGCCTCACGTGAACGTGGGGACGATTGGGCACGTG
>NZ_QGMX01000022.1 GCF_003336745.1 Thermus caldifontis
GCGCATGGCACCCCCCTTATCTCTCATGTCTGCTAGTGGTGTCAAGTAGCAAACGAAGGAATAAAAACCCGGGATAGCCCCTGCCATCTGAGCCGCCATTGGCGCACCTCTTCCAGACCGGCCTCCCCGGGGTCTTTCCCCGTGCCCAAACTGGCAAGACCCTCGGGCGTAAGCAGGACCTCCACCAGGGCCTCGATCAAGCCCCCGGCGAGGAGGAGCCCCAAAGCCGCAAAGGGATCCTCCTGGGCCTTCTCCAGTTCCTTAACCATGGCGGCATGGAGATCCGCCTTGAGGCCTTCCCTAACCCGGGAGAAGTCCACGTACCGCTCCAGGGCCGCCGCATCCCGGCGCTCAATGGCCCCCTGGAGCCCCCGGAGGGCAACGTAAGGCGAAAGGGCCAGGTAGCCTGCCAAAGCCAGGAACAGGAGGAGGAATCCCAACCACCAGCGAGCTTTCATGGAGCTACTCTAGCTCACGTTAACCCTGGTGTCAATCCTTAAAGAATACGTTTTCCCAGGAGGCTTAACGCCAACCCCACCATCATCTCCGCCGTGCGGTTGCGCTCGTCCAAAATGGGGTTCACCTCCACCAGGTCCAGGCTTCGCACCCGGCCCGAATGGGCCAGGATCTCCATGAAGAGGTGGGCCTCCCGGTAGGAAAGCCCCCCCGGGACCGGGGTCCCCACCCCGGGCGCCAGGGTGGGGTCCAGGACGTCGGCGTCCAGGGACACGTGCAGGGGCAGGCCAGCAAGCCCTTCCAAAACCTCCTCGGCGATGCGGGCCACCCCCAGGCGGTCCACCTCGTGCATGGTGTACACGGTAACCCCCAACTCCTTCAGAAGGCGCTTTTCGCCAGGGTCTACGCTCCTTACCCCCACTAGGACCACCCGCTTGGGGTCCACCGCCTGGAAGGCCTCGGTCAGGCGGGGATGCCCCAGGCCGCAGAGCACCGCCAGGGGCATGCCGTGGATGTTGCCACTGGGGCTGGTTTCCGGGGTGTTGAAGTCCGCGTGGGCGTCCACCCAGACCACCCCTAGGGGCTGCTGGGCCACCCCGCTTATCGAGCCCATGCTCAGGGAATGGTCCCCACCCAAGACGATGGGGAACACCCCTTCTGGCAAGGAGCGGAGCCTTTCTTTAAGCTCGAGGGCCGCCTGGCGGATCTCCTCCAGGTAGGTCTGGCCATTCCCATGGGTTCTCCCTTTCCTTAGGGTTTCCGCCAGGGGCACCCCTACATCGCCCAGGTCCTCCACCCAAAACCCTAAGCCCTCCAGCTCCTCCGCAAGCCGGGCGTAGCGCAAAGCGGAAGGCCCCATGTCCACCCCACGCCGCCCCGCACCCAAGTCCATGGGCACTCCTAGGATGGCCACCCGCTCCATGGGGGGCATGGTAGCAGAAAACCCCATACACCGCTTGGGAACTTTATGCCTCCCCTACTAGGAGAAAGGAGGGGGGAGCGCTATACTTAGAAGGATGGAATACCGCGAGGTGGCAAGCATCAATCTGGCCCGCCTCTTGCGAGAAGGAGGAACGGTTCGCGCCACAGGCGTGGTGCAGGAAGCCTTTTGGGTAGGCGAGGAGCGCTTCCCCTTGGAAGGCGAGGCCACCTGGAAGGTGGCGGTTTCCGCCGTGGGCGGGGACGAGTACTGGCTTTCGGGTGAGGTGGAGGGCGTGGCCCTCATGGAGTGCCGCCGCTGCCTCAAGCCCACCCCTACCCCCATCCACGCCCACTTCCAGCACCTTTTGCGCTACCAGCAGGGCCTGGGCAAGGTGGTCTTCCACGAGGAGGCGGAGGAGGAGTACTACACCTTTGGCGAGCCCGACCTGGACCTTCTTCCCTTCCTCACCGAGGCCTTCGTCACGGAGATGCCCTATACCGTCCTCTGCCAGGAGGGGTGCAAGGGCCTCTGCCCCGTGTGTGGGGCGGACCGCAACCTGGTGGACTGCGGCCACGAGCCGGAGGTCCACCACCCCTTCTTGGGCCTTAAGGACCTCCTTCCCGAACTCTAGCGGGTCTGCTATACTACCAGGGGTTTAGCGGGGGCCATGCCCCCCTGGAGGACTGGAGATGGCCAAGCACCCTGTACCCAAGAAGAAGACCTCTAAGGCGCGGCGCGATGCCCGTAGGAGCCACCATGCCCTGACCCCCCCGACCCTGGTTCCCTGCCCCGAGTGCAAGGCGATGAAGCCCCCGCACACCGTCTGCCCGGAGTGCGGCTACTACGACGGGCGCAAGGTTCTAGAAGTCTAGACCGGGTCAAGATAAGGGGCCCCGGAACCTGGGGCCTCAACTTTTTTCACTGCCAGTGGGTATAGTGGTGCCCATGACGGGAGGTCAGGCATGAGCGGCATCCTGGCCCTGGGGGCTTACGTCCCCAAGAGGGTCATGAAGAACGAGGAGTTTGAGGCCTATCTGGACACCTCGGACGAGTGGATCGTGACCCGCACCGGCATCCGGGAACGGCGCATCGCCGCCGAGGACGAGTACACCTCGGACCTGGCCTTCCAGGCGGTGGAGGACCTCCTCAAGCGGCACCCGGGGGCTTTGGCAGGGGTGGACGGGGTCATCGTGGCCACCAACACCCCCGATGCCCTCTTCCCCGACACCGCCGCCTTAGTCCAGGCCCGCTTCGGCATCCAGGGCTTCGCCTACGATCTGTTGGCGGGCTGCCCAGGATGGCTTTACGCCCTAGCCCAAGCCCACGCCCTGGTGGAGGCGGGCCTGGCCCGGAAGGTCCTGGTGGTGGGAGCCGAGGCGCTTTCCAAGATCCTGGACTGGAACGACCGGGCCACCGCAGTCCTCTTCGGGGACGCCGGGGGCGCGGCGGTGGTGGGAAGGGTGCGGGAAGGCTTCGGCTTCCGCTCCTTCGTGCTGGGGGCGGACGGCAGCGGGGCCAAGGAGCTCTACCATGCCTGCGTGGCCCCTAGGCTTCCCGACGGAACCTCCATGCGTAACCGCCTCTACATGAATGGGCGGGAGGTCTTCAAGTTCGCCGTGCGGGTGATGAACACCGCCACCCTCGAGGCCATAGAGAAAGCCGGCCTCACCCCCGAAGACATCAAGGTCTTCGTGCCCCACCAGGCGAACCTCAGGATCATTGACGCCGCCCGGGAGCGCCTGGGCCT
The DNA here is from genome assembly GCF_003336745.1 of Thermus caldifontis. Classification (NCBI taxonomy): domain Bacteria; kingdom Thermotogati; phylum Deinococcota; class Deinococci; order Thermales; family Thermaceae; genus Thermus; species Thermus caldifontis. Next base: position 3,126 of record NZ_QGMX01000022.1, read on the forward strand.
TCCCTGGGAGCGGGTGGTGGTGAACGTGGACCGCTACGGCAACACCTCCACCGCCTCCATCCCCTTAGCCCTTAAGGAGGCGGTGGACGACGGCCGGATCCAAGAAGGGGATCACGTGCTCCTGGTTTCCTTTGGGGCCGGGCTCACCTGGGCTGCGGCGGTACTCACCTGGGGGGGAGCCTGATGTACGCCGCCCTCTTTCCGGGCCAAGGCTCCCAGCGGGTGGGTATGGGAAGGGCCCTCTACGAGGCCTCTCCCGCCGCCAAAGAGGTGCTGGACCGGGCCGAGGCCACCTTGCCCGGGCTTCTTGCCCTCATGTGGGAAGGCCCCGAGGAAGCCCTCACCCTCACGGAAAACCAGCAACCCGCCCTCCTGGCGGTGGGCTACGCCGCCTACCGGGCCTTTCTGGAGGCCGGGGGGAAGGAACCCCTTCTGGCCGCAGGCCATTCCCTGGGGGAATGGACCGCCCACGTGGCCGCAGGCACCCTGGAGCTGGAGGATGCCCTGAGGCTGGTGCGCCTCAGGGGCCGGTACATGCAGGAGGCCGTACCCCCAGGAAAGGGGGCCATGGCCGCCATCCTAAAGCTTCCCCTCAAGGCCATCCAGGAGGCCTTGGCGGGGCTAGAGGGGGTGGAGATCGCCAACCTCAATGCCCCCGAGCAGACGGTGATCTCCGGCGAGAAGGGGGCGGTGGAAGAGGCGGCGGAAAGGTTAAAGGAAAAGCGGGCCCGGGTGGTCTTCCTGCCGGTCTCCGCCCCCTTCCACTCCTCCCTGATGGCTTCCGCCAAGGAACGCCTGGCCCGGGACCTGGCCCAGGTGGCCCTGAGGAAACCCCGCTTTCCCGTTTACTCCAACGTGACCGCCAGCCCCGAGGAGGACCCCGAGCGCATCCGTGCGCTTCTCCTGGAGCAGATCACCGCCCCGGTACGCTGGGTGGAGATCCTAAGGGATATGGAAGGGAGGGGCATCCGGCGCTTTTTGGAGTTTGGTAGCGGCGAGGTGCTCAAGGGCCTGGTGGCCCGCACCCTGAAGGAAGCCCAGGCCCTTTCCGTGGGGGACCCGGAAGGGGTAAGGAAAGCGTTGGAGGTGGAGGATGCGTAAGGCACTGGTGACGGGGGCCAGCCGGGGCATCGGCCGGGCCATCGCCCTGAGGCTGGCCAAGGAAGGCTACGCCTTGGTGATCCACTACGGCCAGAACCGACAGAAGGCGGAGGAGGTGGCGGAGGAGGCCAGGAGGCTGGGAAGCCCCCTGGTGGGGGTTTTGGGGGCCAACCTCCTGGAGGCGGAGGCCGCCACAGGCCTGGTCCACGCGGCAGCGGAGATCCTGGGGGGGCTGGACACCCTGGTGAACAACGCCGGCATCACCCGGGATACCCTCCTCATCCGCATGAAGGATGAGGACTGGGAGGCGGTCCTCGAGGCCAACCTCTCCGCGGTCTTCCGCACCACCCGCGAGGCCATCAAGCTCATGATGAAGGCCCGCTTCGGGCGCATCGTGAACATCACCAGCGTGGTGGGCATCCTGGGCAACCCCGGCCAGGCCAACTACGTGGCCTCCAAGGCAGGGCTCATCGGCTTCACCCGGGCGGTGGCCAAGGAGTACGCCGCCAGGGGGATCACGGTGAACGCCGTGGCCCCTGGGTTCATCGAAACGGAGATGACGGAAAAGCTCCCGCCGGAGGTGCGGGAGGCCTACCTGAAGAGCATCCCTGCGGGGCGCTTCGGCCGCCCCGAGGAGGTGGCCGAGGCCGTGGCCTTCCTGGTCTCCGAGGCCGCCGGGTACATCACCGGCCAGACCCTATGCGTGGACGGGGGGCTCACCCCCCATTGAGGGGGCCAGGCCCGGGGCTAGACCCCGTGGTAAAATCCCCGAGGGAGGTTTTCATGACGGAGCAGGAAATCTTTGAAAAGGTCAAGGCGGTTATCGCGGAAAAGCTCTCGGCGGAACCGGAGAAGATCACCCTCGAGGCCCGCTTCATCGAGGACCTGGGGGCGGACAGCCTGGACACCGTGGAGCTGATCATGGGCCTGGAGGACGAGTTCGGCCTGGAGATCTCCGACGAGGAGGCGGAAAAGATCCGCACCGTGAAGGATGCGGTGACCTACATCCAGGCCAAGCTGGGTTAAGGCCTTACACCACCCCTCTTTGGCTGTTGCCAAGGTGGGGGCCCCGGCAAATCCCTAGGCCACGCTCTCGGACACCTACGGGAGAGGGGAGAGAACGGGTAGCCTCAAGGAGGGCGCATGCATGCGCCCTTTCCTTTTTTCCCGGGCTCCTTTCGGTATACTACCCCCATGCGACGCGTGGTCATCACCGGCCTAGGCCCCTTAACCCCCATCGGCGTGGGGGCCGAAGCCTACCACAAAGCCCAGCTGGAAGGCCGAAGCGGGGTGCGCCCCATCACCCGCTTTGATGCCTCCGCCTTGCCGGTGCGCATCGCCGCCGAGGTGGACGTCAATCCGGAGGCGTTCATAGACAAAAAGGAACTCCGGCGGTTGGACCGCTTCGTCCAGTACGCCCTGATCGCCGCCGAGCTGGCCCTTAGGGATGCGGGGCTGGAAACAAGCGCCCTGGACCCCGAGCGGGTGGGGACCCTGGTGGGCACGGGCATCGGGGGCATGGAGACCTGGGAGGCCCAGAGCAAGGTCTTCCTGGAGCGGGGCCCAAACCGCATCAGCCCCTTTTTCATCCCCATGATGATCGCCAACATGGCCTCGGCCCACATCGCCATGCGCTATGGTTTCATGGGACCGAGCTCCACGGCGGTCACCGCCTGCGCCACGGGCTCGGATGCCCTCGGAAATGCCCTCCGCATGATCCAGCTGGGGGAAGCCGACGTGGTCCTCGCTGGGGGCACGGAGGCCGCCATCACCCCCATGGCCATCGGGGCCTTCGCCGTGATGCGGGCCCTTTCCACCCGGAACGAGGAGCCCACCAAGGCGAGCCGGCCCTTCACCCTAAGCCGGGATGGCTTCGTGATGGGGGAAGGGGCGGGGGTCTTGGTGCTGGAAGAGTACGAGCACGCCAAAAGGCGGGGCGCCAGGATCTATGCCGAGGTGGTGGGGTTTGGCCGGAGCGCCGACGCCCACCACATCACCGAGCCCCACCCAGAGGGCAAAGGCGCTGCCTTGGCCATGCGCCGCGCCCTCTTGGATGCCAGGGTGGACCCCGAGGCGGTGGGCTACATCAACGCCCACGGCACCTCCACCCCCGTGGGGGATCGGGCGGAGGTCCTGGCCATCAAGGAGGTCTTTGGGGAGCACGCCAAAAGGCTTATGGTCTCCAGCACCAAGAGCATGACCGGCCACCTCCTGGGGGCCGCCGGCGGCATTGAGGCCATCGCCACGGTGCAAGCCCTCTACCACGGGGTCATCCCCCCCACCATCAACCTGGAGGACCCCGATCCCGAGCTGGACCTGGACTTCGTGCCCGAGCCCCGGGAGGCCAAGGTGACCTACGCCCTCTCCAACTCCTTTGCCTTCGGCGGGCAAAACGCCGTCCTGCTCTTCAAACGGGTTTAGATGCTAATAGACCGGGAAAGGCTTCTGGAGGAAGAGGCCCAGCGCCTGGCCCCCTATGCGCAAAAGGCCCGGGACACCCGGGGAAGGCAGTACCCGGAGCCCGAGTCCCCCTACCGCACCCCTTACCAGAAGGACCGGGACCGCATCCTGCACACCACCGCCTTCCGCCGCCTGGAGTACAAGACCCAGGTCTTCCCCAACTGGGCCGGGGACTACTACCGCACCCGCCTGACCCATACCCTCGAGGTGGTCCAGGTGGCCCGTTCCATCGCCCGCGCCTTGGGCCTCAACGAGGACCTCACCGAGGCCATCGCCCTTTCCCACGACCTGGGCCACCCGCCTTTCGGCCACACGGGGGAGAAGGTCCTGAATGACCTGATGCAAGGCCACGGGGGGTTTGAGCACAACGCCCACGCCCTCAGGATCCTCACCCAGCTGGAGGTGCGCTACCCCGGCTTCACGGGGCTCAACCTCACCTATGAGGTTCTGGAGGGAATCGCCACCCACGAGGCCGCCTACGCCCCCGGCTTCAAGCCGGAGTACGAGGGCAGGGGCACCCTCGAGGCCCAGGTGGTGGACCTCTCCGACGCCATCGCCTACGCGGCCCATGACCTGGACGACGGGCTCCATAGCGGCCTCCTTCGCCCCGAGGAGCTTTCGGAGGTGGCCCCCTTAAGGGAACTGGCCCGGGAAGAAGGGTTGGATCTCCTCCGTTTTGACGAGCTTTCCCGCCGCATCCTGGTGCGCCAGCTTCTGGGGTTTTTCATCACCGAAGCCATAGGGGCCACCCACCAGGAGGTGGAAGGGGCCGGGGTACAAAGCGCCGAGGAGGTGCGCCGCCATCCCAAACGCCTGGCCGCCCTCACCCCTGGGGCGGAAAAGACCCTCCAGGAGCTTAAGGCCTTTCTTAAGGAGCGGTTTTACCGCCATCCCGAGGTCTTGAGGGAACGGCGAAAAGCCGAGATGGTCCTGGAGGGCCTCTTCCAGGCTTACACCCGCTACCCCGAAACCTTGCCCAAAGAGGTGCAGGCCAAAATCCCCCAGGTGGGCTTGGAGCGGGCGGTGTGCGACTACCTCGCCGGCATGACGGACCGGTACGCCCTCGAGGCCTACCGGAAGCTCTTTCCCTGAAAACCCCAGGGGCGAGGGATAAAATGGGTAGGTGAAAACCCTGGACTGGAATACCCTTTTTGGCGAAAGGGCTGGGCGCATCCAGGCCTCCACCATCCGCGAGCTATTGAAGCTCACCCAGCGCCCCGGCATCCTTAGCTTCGCCGGGGGGCTCCCTGCCCCAGAGCTTTTCCCCAAGGAGGAGGCGGCGGCGAAGGCGGCCGAGATCCTCAGGGAAAAGGGCGAGGTGGCCCTGCAGTATGGGCCTACCGAGGGCTACCTCCCCTTGCGAACATGGGTAGCGGAGTGGCTTGGGGTAAGCCTGGAGGAGGTCCTCATCACCACGGGAAGCCAGCAGGCCCTGGACCTGGTGGGCAAGGTCTTCCTGGACGAGGGAAGCCCGCTGCTCCTGGAAGCCCCCAGCTACATGGGGGCCATCCAGGCCTTCCGGGCCTATGGGCCCCGCTTCCTCACGGTGCCGGCAGGGGAGAATGGGCCGGACCTAGGGGCCTTGGAAGAGGTCCTGGAACGGGAACGCCCCCGTTTCCTCTACCTCATCCCCTCCTTCCAGAACCCTTCCGGGGGGCTCATGCCCCTTAAAGCCCGCCAACGCCTTGTGCAGATGGTCATGGAACGGGGCCTGGTGGTGGTGGAGGACGACGCCTATCGGGAGCTTTACTTCGGCGAAACCCGCCTGCCAAGCCTCTTTGAGCTTTCCCGGGAGGCGGGGTATCCCGGGGTCATCTACCTGGGTAGCTTCTCCAAAGTGCTGGCCCCGGGCCTTAGGGTGGCCTTCGCCGTGGCCCATCCTGAGGTTATCGTTAAGCTCACCCAGGCCAAGCAGGGGGTGGACCTGCACACCCCGGTCCTCAACCAGATCCTGGTGCACGAGCTGGTGAAGGAGGGCTTCCCCGAGCGCCTGGAAAGGATCCGCGCCACCTATAGGGCCAAGGCCCTGGCCATGCTGGAGGCCCTGGAAAAGGAGATGCCCCAAGAGGTCGTCTACACCCGGCCCAAGGGGGGGATGTTTGTGTGGATGACCCTCCCCGAGGGGCTCTCCGCCGAAACCCTCTTCCAAAGGGCTATCGAGGAGAACGTGGCCTTCGTGCCCGGAGGCCCCTTCTTTGCCAATGGGGGCGGGGAGAACACCTTGAGGCTTTCCTACGCCACCCTGAATCGGGAAAGGATCCAAGAGGGGGTCAGGCGGCTTGGAAAGGCGCTGATGGGGCTACTGGCCACGGCCTAGGGCCCATGCCGGGTCCCTGCCCCTCAGGACCCCGCCGCCTCCCTGTACCCTTCCCGCTCGAGGCCTTCCGGCCACCTCCCCCCCAGGGCCTCCCAGGCCTGGACCATATCCATCGGCACCGGGGCCTGGAACTCCAGGATGCGGCCGGTGCGGGGGTGGGGGAAGCGGAGCTCATAGGCGTGCAGGGCTTGGCGCGGGATGTGGGGGCTTTCCCGGCCGTAGACGGCATCCCCCAGGATAGGGGCCTTCAAATGCTTCAGGTGGACGCGGATCTGGTGGGTGCGCCCCGTGTGGGGCCGGGCCTCCACCAGGGCCAAAGGTCCCGCCGTGGCCAGGATGCGGAACTCGGTCTCCGCATACCGAGGCGCAATCCCCCCAACATGCATCTTGTGCCGCTCCACGGGATGGCGGCCGATGGGGGCGATGAGGGCCCCTTCCCGGGGATGCCCTTCGGTGATGGCCAGGTAGCGCTTCATCACCAACCGGTCGCGGAAGGCCCGGGCCAGGGCCTCGAGGGCCCCCCCGTGCTTGGCCACCACCATGACCCCGCTGGTATCCTTGTCCAGCCGGTGCACGATGCCCGGCCGTACCAGCTCGGGCCGCTTTGCCTCCACGGGAGGGAAATACCGGCCTAAAAGGGCGTTCACCACGGTGCCCGAATAGACCCCGGGAGCCGGGTGGGTTAGAAGCCCTGCGGGCTTATTGAGGACCAGGAGGTCCTCGTCCTCATACAGCACGGGAATGTCTAGCTCCTCCGGAAGCACGAAGGGCGTTTCCTCCGGGGGGAGGACCAAAACCTCCTCCCCTTTAAGGCGGTAGGCGGCCTTCTCCACCACCCTCTCCCCTACCTGGACCCGGCCCTGGGCGATCCACTCCTGGGCCCGGCTGCGGCTCACCCCACAGGCCTCGGCCACCGCCTGGTCCAGGCGCACCCCCTGGGCACGAAAGCGCACCATCCCCCTCATGATAGCGGGCCGGGCGGCTTCCTGGCCTTCCCTTACAGGAGGGCGCTTCTTGCGCACAAACGGGCTACATGAACCGCTTTCGCCGCTTGTAGGCCTTGACCTCTTTAAAGCTCTTCCGCCCGCCTCCCTTGGCCACCCCCAGGTAGAACTCCTGCACGTCGGGGTTTTCCAACAGGTATTCCCGGTCCCCTTCCAGCACGATCCGGCCCGTTTCCATGATGTAGCCGTAGTGGGCGATGGAAAGGGCCACCCGGGCATTCTGCTCCACCACCAAGACCGTAACCCCTTCCTCTGCGTTCACCCGGGCCACGATGTCGAAGATCTCCCGCACCAAAATGGGGGCGAGGCCCAAGGAGGGTTCGTCCAGTAGAAGAAGCTTGGGCTTGGCCAGGAGAGCCCTTCCGATGGCGATCATCTGCTGCTCCCCCCCAGAGCAGTACCCAGCCAAGCGGTTGCGGAGGTCCGCCAGGCGGGGGAAGTAGTGGTAGATGCGCTCCATTTCCTCCTTTAGGCCCAGGGCCCTTCGGGTCAGGGTGCCCACCCAGAGGTTTTCCTCCACCGTGAGGTGCTTAAAGACCCGGCGGCCTTCCAGCACCTGGACGATCCCCATCCGCACGATCTCCTCGGGGGGGCGGTTATGGATGGGCTTCCCCTGGTAGAGGATCTCCCCCCTCACCACCTCCCCATCCTCGGGGATGAGGAGGCCGGAGATGGCCCTCAAGGTGGTGGTCTTCCCCGCCCCGTTGGGGCCTAAGAGGGCGGTGATGCGCCCTTCGGGCACCTTTAGGGAGACACCGCGGAGCACCTGGATGATGTCGTGGTAGACCACCTCGATGTTGTTGACCAAGAGGAGGATGGGGCCTAAGTCTTCGGGGCGTGTGGGGTTCAGGCTCATGGCGAAAGGAATGCCCGGGGGTTGCCCCCCGGGCCTACCGGGCTACTTGCCGTAGTGCACCTTGCGGAAGAGGGCCGAGGTGAAGGGCTCGGTGATGGGGACAAAGCGACCCCCTTTGGCCTCGAGGATCCTCAAGCCCTCCGCCCCGGTGTGCTCGCTCTTGGTGAAGTCAATCTCAATGCCCTGCTTGGTGGAAACGGCAAAGCCAGGCTTAAAGGCGTTGGGGCCGTTCATGCCGATGAGGGCCTGGTAAACGGTCTCTCCGGTGATGCGCTTGAACCGCTCCTGGGCCCGGCGCATGGCCTCCACGGCAATGGCGGTGGCCAGCATGCCGTTGGTGTAGTTCACGCTCTCCACGATGCTTTGGGGGCGCTTGTACTTCTCCCCCAGCTCCTTTTGCAGGCGAATACCTGGGGCATCCTCGTGGTACATGTAAAAGCTCGTCACCCACAAGAACCCCTCCGCCGCATCCCCCGCCAGGTTGATGAGGTCAGGGCCACCGGTGTAGTGGGCCCCAAGCTGCTTGATCTTCTTGTCCAGTCCCAGGCGCTTGGCGTCCTTGAGGATGTTGGCCACAGGGCCGGCCACGTTCTGGTGCACGATGAACTCCACCCCTGCCCCCTCAAAGCGCTTCAAGAGAGCGGTATTGTCCAGGTTCCCCGCCCCCACCTCCTGCACGTCCACGATCTGCAGGCCAAGCTGGGCCGCCGCCTTGCGGGCATCGGCCACCGGGGCCCGGCCAAAGGGCGAGGGATGCACCACCAAGGCCACCTTAGCCCCCTTCTTCTGCTTGGCGATGTACTCCAAAAGGGCCACCACCTGCTCGGAGTAGGTGGTGGTGGGGATGAAGAAGTACTCGTTGTTGGGAGCGTCAATGAGCTCCACGTGCATGGAGGCGGGAATGGTGGGCACCTTCACCTCCTGGATCAGGGCCTTAAGCTGCAGGTTGGCCCCGGTGGCGTAGGAGAGGAAAACAGGTATCTTATACCGGTCCAGGGCCTCCTCAAAGAAGCGCTGGGTGTTGGCGTTGTTGTACTGGTCGTCCCTCACCAAGCAGTTCAACACCACCCCGGGGATGAGCTTTCTTTCGTTGGCGTACTTGCAGTAGTCCTCCACCGCCGCCCCGTAAGGAGCCCCCGCATCCGAGGTGGGACCGGTGATGGCCCCCGACCACAGGATGGTCACCTGTTGCTGGCCCAAGGCCAGCCCCGCCATGGCTACAAGACCCAACCAAACCTTTCGCATCTCGCTCACCTCCCATTGCCAACCCCATAAGGGGGGGTTGCCTAGTACTTGAAGGGCCAGGTGCGGAAGTAGCTTCGCACCAGGCGCCACCAGTTGTAAAGCCCTCGAGGCTCAAACATGAGGAAGAGGACGATGATGAGGCCAAAGGCCAAGGGCCTAAGGGCGCTGGCCACGTCCACCCCCGCCACGCTGAACCCCAGGGCCTTGATGAGGTTGGAAAGCGCCTCCATGTTCACGTCCAGAAGCTCCAGGAAAGTCGGTCCCAGGAAACTCCCCACCAGGGTACCCAACCCCCCCACGATGGCCATGGCCAAAAGCTTGATGGAAACCGCAAAGGTATAGTCCTCTATGACCACGGCCCGGGAAAGGTAGGCGTAAAGCACCCCCGCCACCCCGGCGTAAAAAGCGCCCAGGGCAAAGGCGAAGAGCTTGGTGCGGCCCGGATCCATCCCCATGGCGTCGGCAGCCCGGTCGTTATCCCGCACCGCCACCAAAGCCCTCCCGTAGCGGGTGCGAAGCAGGTTGCGGAAGAAAAGGGCCAGGATCACCAAGGTGGCCAAGGCCACGTAGTACCAAAAGTGAAAGTGGTTGCGAAAACCCGCCTCATACCCCAGGAAGCTGGCCCGGGGCATGTCCATGGCCCCGCCCTGCTTCAGGAGGGGCAGGTGCCCCACGGCCCACTCAAAGACCACCTGGAAGGCTAAGGTGGCCAGGGCCAGGTAAAGGTGCTTGACCCTGAGGCTAGGGATCCCTACCAGGAAGCCGAAGAAGGCCGCCACCAGACCCCCCAGGGGAACCACCAACCAAAAGGGAAGCCCCTGGGGGGCCAGAAGCGCCGCCGTGTAGGCCCCCACCCCCATGAAGGCCGCCTGGCCGATGTTGATGAGGCCGGCATAGCCCGTGGTGATGTTGAGACCCAATACGGCGATGCTGTACACCAGGATCAGGTCCAGGATGAAGACCTGGGTTCGGGAGAGGAACAGGGGGAGGACCAGGAGAAAGCCCAGGAAGAGAAGCAAGGAAACCAGTTCCCGGTGGGTGGCGAAAATGCTGGTGTCCTGCCGGTAAGAGGCGCGGTAGTTTCCCGTCTGGGCCCAAGGGTTTCTCATACGCGCTCAATCTCCTCCGTGCCAAAAAGACCGTGGGGCTTGAACCAAAGGACCAGAAGGAGCACCAGGAAGGGGAAGACATCCCGGGTGCCCCCGCCCGGAACATAGGGGTCCAGGAACCCCGCCGCCAAGTTCTCTAACACCCCTATCAGAATCCCCGCCACCACCGCCCCCGGGATGGAATCCAGCCCTCCCAGGATCACCACGGGGAAGACCCGAAGGCCGATGTGCACCAGGCCGTCCAGGTTAAGGCCAGAGATGGTCCCCACCACCATCCCTGCGGCCGCCGCCGTAAGCCCCGCCGCCGCCCAGGCCAGGGCAAAAACCTTTTCCACGGATACCCCCAGGCTCATGGCCGCCATCTGGTCGTCGGCCACGCTCCGCATGGCCACCCCCAGGGTGGAACGCTGGAAGAACCAGGTGAAGGCCAGGAGAAAAAGCAGGGTGAAGCCCACGGCCAAAAGCTGGGCATAGGAGATCTGCACCCCAAGAAGCGTCACCCCCCCTGCGGGAAGGAAGCTGGGGTAGCTAAAGTTTCCCGCCCCATAAGGGGTGAGGTGGATGAGGCCGTCCAACAAGGAGGCCAGGCCGATGGTGGCCATGATGACCGAGATGATGGGCTGACCCACCATGCGCTTGAGAAAGACCCGCTCCACGCCAAAGCCGAGCAGGGCGGTAAGGCCTAGGGCCAAGGCGGCCGCCAGGAGGAAATGAACCCCCAGGGACACCATGGCCCAGTAGGCCAAAAAGGCCCCTATGGCGATGAACTGCCCCTGGGCGAAGTTCACCACCCGGCTGGCCTTGTAGATGAGGACGAATCCCAGGGCCGCCAGGGCGTAGACCAAGCCCAGCACAATCCCAGAAAAGAGAAGTTGCAGGAAAAAGCTCACGCCACCACCTCCTCCCTTAGGTCCAAGACCGGCACCTGGGCCCGCAACCGCTGGACGGTCCCATCCTGGTAGCGGTATTCCGCCTCCACCTCCACCGCCTCGAGGGGGGAGTACAAGGCCTCCACCAAGGGGGCGTACCTCTTGGCGATGAGGCCCCGGCGCACCTTGCCGGTGCGGGTGAGCTCCTCGTCGTCGGCATCCAGGAGCTTGTAAAGGAGGACGAAGCGGCGGATCTTGAGGTCTTCGGGAAGCTCCCCGTTCACCTTCTCCACCTCTTTGCGGATGAGTTCCGCCACCTCGGGCTTCAAGGAGAGGTCCAGGTAGGTGGTGTAGGCCAGCCCCCGGTCCTCCGCCCACTTGCCCACCGTCTGGGGATCAATGTTGATGAAGGCCGCCAGGTAGGGCTTGCGGTCGCCGAAGACCACCGCCTCCTTGATGTAGGGGGAGAACTTCAGCTTGTTCTCCACAAACTGGGGGCTGAACACCGTGCCCTTCTCGGTGCGCATCACATCGGAAAGCCGATCGATCACCACCAGGTGCCCATCCTCCGTGAGGTAGCCGGCATCCCCCGTGTGCAGCCAGCCCTCCCGGAAGGTTTCCGCCGTGGCCTCGGGGCGCTCCCAGTACCCGGCGCAGACGGCATCGGAGCGGCAGAGGATCTCCCCCTCCTCGCTGATGCGCACCTCGGTGCCGGGAATGGGCAGGCCCACGGTGTCGTGGCGCACATCCCCATCCCGGTGGACGAAGGCGATGCCGATGATCTCCGTCTGGCCGTAGATCTGCTTCAGGTTTACCCCAATGGCGTGGAAGAAGCGAAACACATCGGGACCCAAAGCGGCTCCCCCGGTATAGGCCCGCCTCAGGCGCAAGAAGCCCAGCTGGTCCCGCAAGGGCCGGAAAAGCACCTGCTCCGCCAGCCAGTAGGAAAGGCGTAGCCCCAGGGGCATGGGCTTTCCCCGCATGCGGTACTCCGCCGCCCGGTAACCGATCTTTAGGAGCCTTTCGTAGACAAAGCGGTTAAAGGCGTAGGACTCCGACATGCGCACCCAGATGCTGCTTTGGATGCTCTCCCAGACCCTGGGCGGGCTGAACATCACGTGGGGGCCGATCTCCTTGAGGTCCTGCATGGCGGTTTCCACCGCCTCGGGGAAGTTGACGGCGAAGCCCCCTGTGAGGGCCATGGCCACCGACATCATCTGCTCCCCGATCCAGGCCAAAGGCAGGAAGGAAAGGTAGTCGTCGGTAGGGAGAAGGGGGTCCACCTCCTGCAGGGCCACCCCCATGTGGATGAGGTTGCGGTGGCGGAGCATGGCCGCCTTGGGCCTTCCCGTGGTGCCGGAGGTGGAGGAAAGGTGGCAGACCTCCTCGGGGCTGGCCTCGAGGAGCAACTTCTCCACCGCATCCGGATACCTCCTCCGGTGCTCCCGACCCCGCTCCAACACCTCCTCAAAGGAAAGGAGCCAGGGGTCCCGGTAGCCCCGCATGCCCTTGGGGTCCTCGTAGATCACGTGGCGGACCTTGGGGATTTCGCTGCGGATCTCGTAGAGCTTGTCCACCTGCTCCTGGTCCTCGGCCAGCACGAAGCTGGCCCCGGTGTAGCCCAGCATGTAGGCGATCTCAGGGGGAAGGCTGCTTTGGTAGACCCCCACGCTGATCCCCCTCACCGCCTGGGCCCCAAGCTCCGCATAGAGCCACTCGGGGATGTTGTCGGCGATGATGGCCAGCCTCTCCCCCGGTTCAAAGCCCAAGGAGAGAAGGCCATGGGCAAAGAGGAGAACCTTCTCGTAATACTCTGCGTAGGTGACCTCGTTCCAGATACCGTAGTCCTTTTCCCTCAAGGCCACCCGATCCCCCTCCTTTTCCGCCCTGAGGCGCAGAAGCTGGGGCAGGGTGTAGCGCTTCATCTCGTAGGAGGGCCTTAGGGCCTTCATGCCTCCACCCCCAGGTAGGCCTCCTGGACCCGGGGATTCCTGGCCACCTCCTCCGGGGCCCCCTCGGCGATCACCTGGCCGAAGTCCAGCACGTAGACCCGGTCGGAGATGTCCATGACCACGGACAGGTCGTGCTCAATGAGGATCACCGTGGTGCCTTGGGCCCGGATCTCCAGGATGAAGCGCACCATGTCCTCCTTTTCCTCGAGGGTCATCCCCGCCATGGGCTCGTCCAGGAGAAGGAGCTTAGGGGAGAGGGAAAGGGCCCGGGCCACCTCCACCCGCTTCCTGACCCCATAGGGGAGGTTGCCCACCAAGGCCTTGCGGTAAGGCTCCAGCTCCATGAAGTCGATGACCTCCTCCACCACCCGGCGGTTTTCCACCTCCTTCTGAAGGGCCTTCCCGTAAAACACCCCCGCCTGGAACAGGTTGTAGCCCAGGTAGGTGTGCCGGGCCAGCATGAGGTTTTCCAGCACGGTAAGGCCAGAGAAGAGCTCAATGTTTTGGAAAGCCCGGGCGATGCCCTTCCGGGTAACCTCGTGGGGGCTTGCGCGGGTGATCTCATGCCCCTCAAAGAGGATCCGTCCTCGCTGGGGGTGGTAAAACCCCGAGATGCAGTTTAAGAGGCTCGTCTTCCCCGCCCCGTTGGGGCCGATGACGGAAACCAGCTCCCCCTTCTCCACCGCCAGGGAAACCGAGGCAAGGGCGGCCACGCCGCCGAAGGTGAGGGTGACATTTTCCACCAGAAGCTGGGCCACGGACCTCCTCCCTAACAGCCGTTTGGGGGGAAGTATAAGGGGGAGGAGAGCATATGTCAACGCTCCTCTACTCATGTGCAAAAAACCGTTAGGTTCTTGCTTGCCCTTCTTATGCTACACTCGTTAAGGTATTGGGGGCCAAGGCCCCAGGGAGGGAAATGGATGAAAAGGACCTGGCAACCCAACCGGAGGAAGCGGGCCAAAACCCACGGCTTCCGGGCCCGCATGAGGACCCCAGGCGGCAGGAAGGTGTTGAAGCGGAGAAGGCAGAAGGGCCGCTGGCGCCTCACCCCCAGGGTGAACGCCTGAGACACCCCCCCCCTAAGGCGGGGGGTAAACTCCTTTCCCTAAAGGGCGACCGGGCATTCCAAAGGCTCCGCCAAGGACGCATGGGGCGGGGCCGGTTTTTAAGCGTTAAGTGGCTCCCCGCCCCCGAGCTCCGGGTGGGGATCGTGGTCTCCAAGAAGGTGGGCAAGGCGGTGGTGCGCAACCGCATCAAGCGCCGCCTGAGGGAGATCCTCCGCCGCCTCCACCTCCCCAAGGCCCACCTCTTGGTGATCGCCAGTCCCGAGGCCCGGGGGGCCGCCTACGCCGAGCTCTTCCAAGACCTCATCCGCGCCCTCAAGAAGAGCGGGCTGATACAATAGGCGGCGTGCGCGGCCTACTGATTCTTCTGGTTAAGGCATACCGCAGGTTCCTCTCCCCCCTCAAACCTAAGACCTGCCGCTTCCACCCCACCTGTTCCGCCTATGCCCTCGAGGCCCTAGAGCGCCACGGCGCCCTATGGGGTAGCTACCTGGCCGCCAGGCGCATCCTGAAGTGCCATCCCCTGCACCCCGGTGGGCTGGATCCGGTGCCCTTGGTCTTTCCACCCAGGGATACCGTCAAGACCCAGAAGGAGGCAAGATGAAAAGGCTTTTACCCCTCCTTTTCCTGCTTAGCCTAAGCGCTCTGGCCCTCGAGGCGGGCTTCAAGGACCAGGACGTAAACGGGGACGGGGTGCCGGAAAAGGTGGCCGTCACCAACCTCATGGACCTGGCCTTTGACCAAGGGGGCCAGGTGGTGGGCTGGTATGTCAAGACCTACAAGGGCACGGCCTTTAACGACTACACCCGGGCCCCCAACCTCTCCGCCAACGGACCGGTGGTGGCCCCAGTGGGCTTCACCCCGGAAAAGGCGGAGTACCAGGTGGAGGATGGCCGCCTTCTCGTCCGCTTCCAGGGAGCCAAGGGTACCCTCACCTATCGTATAGAGAAGGGCCGGTACACGGTCAGCGTGGAAGCCGATTTCCCCCTCACCCTAAGGCTTTCCGCCCAAGGAACCCCCAAGGTGCTCCTGGAAGGCCAAAAGGAGCCTACCCCGAGCGGGGAAGGCGGGCTCGTTTACCTGGCCTGGCAGACCAAGCCCAAGGCGGGCTATGCCCTGGTGGCCTTCGCCCAAGCCCCCCTTTCGGGCAAACTGGTGGGTAAGGAGGCCACCCTCACCCTGGCTCCCGGGGAAGCCTTAAGGATCTACGGCGGCCAAAACGAGCTGGTGCGCTTCCACGTGGAGGGTCTCCTAGGCCTTCCCGGCCTCTTCTCCCCCAACATCTGGGGGCAGCTGTCCCTGGGCCTCCTCTGGCTCATGGAGGTGGCCTTCCGCTATACGGGTAGCTGGGGCCTGGCCATCCTCTTCCTGACCCTGGTGGTGCGCCTTCTCCTTTGGCCCCTCATGCACCAGCAGTTCAAGAGCATGGCGGAGATGCAACGCCTCCAGCCCCTCATCCAGAAGATCAACGAGAAGTACAAGGACGACCCCAACAAGCGGGCGGAGGCCACCATGAAGCTCTACCAGGAGCACAAGGTGAACCCCGCCGCCGGCTGCCTTCCCCTTTTCATCCAGATGCCCATCCTCTTCATCCTCTGGAAGGTGATCGCCAACTACGAGTTCGGCCAGGGCCTGCTCTGGATTCCCGACCTGGCCCTCCCCGACCCCTTCTACATCCTCCCCGCCCTCTACGTGGCCTCCACCTTCCTTTCCACCTGGCTTTCCGCCCACGGCAACAAGGACCTGATCCGGCAAAGCCTTTTCATGAACCTGATCTTCATCTTCCTGGTCCTGCAGTTCCCCTCGGGGGTGACCCTCTACTGGGTCCTCTCCAACCTCATCGGCTTGGTGCAGCAGTGGCTCATCAACAAGAGCCTTAAGCCCTTGGCGGCGTAAACTGAGGGCATGGACGAGAAGAAAAAGAGCATTGACGACCTCCTCTCCGACCTGGGGGTGCTGGAGGAAGCCCCGGTGGAGGTGGAGCTAAAGGAGGCAGGCAAGGAGCCTGCAGAAAAAGGGCCCAAGGAGGTTTTGGAGAACTTCCTGGTGGGCCTCCTCCTGCGGCTGGACCCCGCCCATTACGTGGAGATCCGCCAGGAAGGCAACATCCTCAAGGCCGAGGTCAAGGGCGGGGACCTGGGCCGCTTCATCGGCAAGGAAGGGCGCACCCTGAAGGCGGTGGAGTACCTGGCCGGGGTGGTGCTGGCCAAGCACTTCGGTGGGACCTACCGGGTGGTCCTGGACGCCGCCGGCTACCGCAAGCGCCAGGAGGAAAAGATCCGCAGGATCGCCGAGGAGGCCGCCCTCACCGTGGCCATGACCCAGGAGCCCTTGCACCTTCCTCCCATGCGCCCCTCCGAGCGCCGCATCGTGCACATGCTCCTCAAAAACCACCCCCAGGTGACCACGGAAAGCCAAGGGGAGGGGGAGGAGCGGCACGTGGTGGTCTACCCCCGTGGTCAGGCTCCTGCGGGAACTCCAAAAGAGGCTTAGGACTGCAGGGCTTCCCGAAGGGGAGGCCCTGGACCTGTTGGCCTTGGCCTCGGGCCTTTCCCGCAAGGAGCTCCTCCTCCATCTCCCCCAAGCCCCACCCCCAGGTACGGAAGAAAAGGCCCTGACCCTCTTGGAAAGGCGCCTTGGAGGCTATCCCCTGCAGTACCTTCTGGGGGAGGTGGAGTTTTTTGGCCTGCCCCTCAAGGTGGCTGAAGGGGTCCTCATCCCCCGCCCGGAAACGGAGGGCCTGGTGGAGCTGGCCCTAAGCCTCCCCTTGCCCCATGCCCCCCGCATCCTGGACGTGGGCACGGGCACCGGGGCCGTCGCCCTTGCCCTAAAAAAACACCTTCCGGAGGCCCAGGTGTGGGCCACGGACACCGATCCCAAGGCCCTGGCCTTAGCCCGGGAGAACGCTCGCAGGCTGGGCCTGGAGGTGGCCTTCCTTCAGGCTCCCCTCACCGGCGGGTTGAAGGATCTGGACCTCCTTGTCTCCAACCCCCCCTACCTGCCCGAGGCCTACCGGGCCCAAGCGCCCCGGGAACTGGCCTTTGAAAGCCCTCAGGCCCTCTATGCGGGAAGGGAGGGGCTGGATGTGGCCCGGCCCCTGGCCCAGGAGGCCCGGCAAGCCCTCAAGCCGGGGGGGTTTCTCCTCCTGGAACTGGCCCCGGAAAACGTGGGGCTTCTGGCCAGGGAACTAGAGGCCAGGGGATGGATAGATGTGGAGGTGCTACGGGACCTGGCGGGTCGGGACCGGTACCTCCGGGCCCGGAGGCCCGCCTAGGAGCTGGAAGGAAAGCAGAGGCTTTTCCGTGGTCCACACCTCCTTGGCCGCCACCACCCCCACCCGCACCACCCCCTTTCTCCCCTGGAGGAGGCTAAGCCCCCGGGCCAGCTCCTCGGAGGAGGGGAAGGTGGCGTACTCCGGGGGAAGGCCCGCCTCCAAAAGCTTCCTTCGTACCAACTCCCCCAGGCCCTCGAGGACCTCCTGATCCCGGGCCGGGGTGGAGAGGCGGAAGGTGCGGGAGGCCAGAACCTCCCCGGCGGCAAAGGCCTTGCGCTCGGGATAAAAGCGCACCCGCACGAGAAGCCTCTCCTCCTGGTACCCCGCCCCCTCCAGCACCGCTAGGCCCGGACCCCTAGCCTCCCCCAAAAGCTCCACACCCCGGAAACCCTGTAGCCGTGCCCGCCGTTCCGCCACCCGCTCCAGGACCTCCCTCCCCTCCTCCGCCCCCAGCCGTACCTCCCCCAGGAAAAGGCCCTGGCTAAGCCGGACCAGGCTTTGGGCCAGCTGGCCCCGCTCCCCTTGGAGCACCTCCGCTTGCACCAGGAGACTTCTAACCCTTCCCTCCGTCTGGCGAAGCTCCTCCCGGGCCTTAGCGAGGCTGGCCTTAAGAGCCTCCACCTCCTGGGCCAGGGCCTGGCGCTGCCGCCGGGTTTCCTCCAAGCGGGCGAGGGCCTGAAGCACATCCTCCTGCAGGCGCCTTTTTTCCTCGGCAAGACGCGCCCTTTCCGCCTCCGCCCGCTTGGCCGCCTCCTGGAGGGCGGTCAAGCGCCCCTCCAAGCTTTTGAGTTCCCGAGCCTTCTCCGCAAGCTCCGCCGTCTTCTTGGCCAACTCTTGGTTTCTTTCCTCCAGAAGCTGGGCCAGGGCCTGGCGCTCCGCCTGTAGGGCCGCCCGCTCCTTAAGGAGGGCCTTCACCTGGGAGGCTAAGGCCTTGGCCTCCTCCTCCAGGCGGCTCCTCACCATGCCGGCCTGCTCCAGGGCCTGGACCAGGGCTCTCCTTTCCTCCCTCAAGGCGTTGAGTTCCGCCAGGGCCCTGCTGGCCTCCGCCTCCATGGCCGCCTTGGCCTGCAGAAGGACCTCTTGCTCCCTTCTAAGCTGGTCCCGCTCCGCCCGGATGGCCTGGGCCTCGAGGATCACCTCCCGGGCCTCCCGGAACACCAGGAGAAACCCCAGGTAGCTGAAGAGGGCGATCCCCACCCCCGTGAGGACCGCCACCAGGGTGGCGGTCTGCCGGGGCCTCAGGCCAAAAAGGCGGTAATGGCGCTTCCCCGCCCACTTGGCCACCTTGTCCCCCAGGTAGGCCACCAGGGCGGAGAGCACCAGGATCAGGACGAGAAGGGCCCAGAAGGTCATGGCCTAAAGCTCGTAGTCCTCCCCCAGGTAGTGCCTCCGTACCCCCTGGTCCCGGGCAAAGGTCTCGGGGTCGCCGTGGAAGAGAATCTCTCCGTCGTACATCACATAAACCCGGTCGGTGATGGCCAGGGTCTCCCGCACCGCATGGTCGGTGATGAAGACCCCCACCCCCCGCCTCTCCCGGAGCTCGGCGATGACCTTTTGGATCTCCTTTACGTTCTTGGGGTCCACCCCGGTGAAGGGCTCGTCCAGGAGGATAAAATCGGGGTCCGTGCAAAGGGCTCTGGCCATTTCCAGCCGCCTGCGCTCCCCCCCGGAAAGGGCGTAGGCCATCTGGTCCTTGAGGTGGTAGATGGAAAGCTCCTCCAAAAGGGCCTTGGCCTTCTCCAGCTGCTCCTTGCGGGAAAGGGGCTGGAACTCCAAAACGGCCAGGAGATTTTCCAGCACCGTCATCCGCCGAAAGGCGGAAGGCTCCTGGGGCAGATACCCCAGGCCCAGCCGGGCCCGGCGGTGCATGGGAAGGCGGCTCACCTCCTGCCCCTTTAGGAAAATCCGCCCCCCCGTGGGCCGGATGAACCCCACCACCATGTAGAAGGTGGTGGTCTTCCCCGCCCCGTTGGGGCCGAAGAGGGCCACGATCTCCCCCCGCTTGAGGCGTAGGTCCACCCCCCGCACCACCTCCCTGGAGCCGTAGCGCTTGCGCAACCCCTTGGCCAAAAGCTCCCCGTCCATTACCCTTCAGGGTAAGGCCCAACTTTTAGCCCTGGGTGAGATAATGGGCGAGGTATGGTGGTGACCCGCATCGCCCCAAGCCCCACGGGGGACCCCCATGTGGGGACGGCGTATATCGCCCTTTTCAACTACGTTTGGGCACGAAAAAACGGAGGGCGCTTTCTGGTGCGCATTGAGGACACCGACCGCACCCGCTATGTGCCGGGGGCGGAGGAACGCATCCTGGCCGCCCTTGGGTGGCTTGGCATCTCCTACGACGAAGGCCCCGACATCGGTGGGCCCCACGGGCCCTACCGCCAGTCGGAGCGGCTACCCCTTTACCAAAAGCACGCCGAGGAGCTTCTCCGGCGGGGATGGGCCTACCGGGCCTTTGAGACCCCCGAGGAGCTGGAAAGGATCCGCAAGGAAAAGGGAGGGTATGACGGCCGCGCCCGCAACATCCCCCTCGAGGAGGCCGAGGAACGGGCGAGAAGGGGCGAGCCCCACGTGATCCGCCTCAAGGTGCCAAGGCCCGGCACCACGGAGGTGAGGGACGAACTTAGGGGGGTGGTGGTCTACGACAACGGGGAGATCCCCGACGTGGTCCTTCTCAAGTCCGACGGCTACCCCACCTACCACCTGGCCAACGTGGTGGACGACCACCTGATGGGGGTGACGGACGTGATCCGGGCCGAGGAGTGGCTGGTTTCCACCCCCATCCACGTCCTCCTCTACCAGGCCTTTGGCTGGGAGGTGCCCAAGTTCTACCACATGCCCCTCCTTAGAAACCCGGACAAGACCAAGATCTCCAAGCGAAAGAGCCACACCTCCTTGGAGTGGTACCGGGCGGAGGGGTTTTTGCCCGAGGCCCTGCGCAACTACCTGGCCCTCATGGGCTTCTCCATGCCCGATGGGCGGGAGATCTTCACCCTCGAAGAGCTCATCGAGGCCTTCACCTGGGAGCGGGTTTCCCTGGGAGGACCGGTCTTTGACCTGGAGAAGCTCCGCTGGCTCAACGGCAAGTACATCCGCGAGGTCCTCTCCCTGGAGGAGGTGGCGGAAAGGGTGAAACCCTTCCTGAGAGAAGCGGGGCTCTCTTGGCCGGACGAGGCCTATTTGGGGCGGGCGGTGGAGCTCATGCGCCCCCGGTTTGACACCTTGAAGGAGCTTCCGCAAAAGGCCCCGTACCTCTTCAGCGAGGACTACCCCTTTGCGGACAAAGCCCTGGAGAAGCTGAGGGAAGGCCTTCCCATCCTAAAGGAGGTGGAGGCCCTCTTAAGGGCCCAGGAGGACTGGAGCGAGGCCGCCCTGGATGCCCTCCTCCGGGGTTTCGCCCAGGAAAAAGGCCTCAAGCTGGGCCAGGTGGCCCAGCCCCTAAGGGCCGCCCTCACGGGAAGCCTGGAAACCCCGGGGCTTTTTGAGATCATGGCCCTATTGGGCAAGGAGCGGGTCCTTGCCCGGCTGGCCCGGGCCCTAGGGAAGGGCACCTCGTGAAACACCCCACAAGCCGGGGTATACTGAAGCCATGAAGCGGATTCTCCTTGCCTTCCTCCTGCTTTTAGGAATGGCCAGCGCCCAGAGCGCCATTCAGATGCGGTTCGGCTACGGGGAAGGTTTGGGCCTTACCTTTGGAGCTGGGCTGGAAAGTCGTCTGCGACAGAACCTCTCCGGCCGGCTTGCCGCCATGCTGGCCCCGGCAGCCCCGGGGGTGGCCCTGGAGGCCGCCCTCCTCTTTAAACCCGACCTGGGCCAGTACGACCCCAGCCTAAAGGGCCTCCTCCCCTACTTCGGCGGGGGGCTTAGCGCCGTGGTGGGGCCAAGCCTCACCGCAGGGGTGGGCATCACCGGGGGAGTGGAGGGCCTACTGGACCCCTACACGGGCCTTTTCGCCGAGGCCACGTACGTCTACGGCTTCGCCCAGTTCCCCAAGGTCTGGCATTTCGCCCTGGGGGTCAGCTTCCGCTAAGGGGTCCTCCGGGAAAAGGGCAGGAAACCCATGGGCTTCTTTGACCGACTGAAAGCCGGCCTCGCCAAGACCCGGGAAACCCTCCTCAAGGCCATCCCCTGGGGGGGGAGTCCCGAAGAGGTCTTGGAGGAGCTGGAGATGGCCCTCCTTGCCGCCGATGTGGGCCTCGAGGCCACCGAGGAGCTCCTCGCCGAGGTGAAGGCCTCGGGGCGGAAGGACCTGAAGGAGGCGGTCAAGGAACAGCTGGTCCAGATGCTGGAGCCGGACGAGCGCCGGGCCACCTTGAGGAAGCTGGGTTTCCGCCCGCAAAACCCCAAGCCCGTAGAACCCCAGGGCCACGTGGTCCTGGTGGTGGGGGTGAACGGGGTGGGCAAGACCACCACCATCGCCAAGCTGGGCCGCTACTACCGAAACCTGGGCAAGAAGGTCATGTTCTGCGCCGGGGACACCTTCCGCGCCGCTGGGGGGGCTCAGCTTTCCGAATGGGGGAAACGCCTGGACATCCCCGTGATCCAAGGGCCGGAAGGCGCCGACCCCGCCGCCTTGGCCTTTGACGCCGCCAGCGCCCGCAAGGCCAGGGGGTACGACCTCCTTCTGGTGGACACCGCAGGCCGCCTCCACACCAAGCACAACCTCATGGAGGAACTGAAGAAGGTGAAGCGGGCCATCGCCAAGGCAGACCCCGACGAGCCCAAGGAGGTTTGGCTGGTGCTGGACGCCGTCACCGGGCAAAACGGCCTCGAGCAGGCCAAGCGCTTCCACGAGGCGGTGGGGCTTACGGGGGTCATCGTCACCAAGCTGGACGGCACCGCCAAGGGCGGGGTCCTCATCCCCATCGTGCGCACCCTCAAGGTGCCCATCCGGTTCATCGGGGTGGGGGAAGGCCCCGACGACCTCCAGCCCTTTGACGCGGAGGCCTTTGTGGAGGCGTTATTGGAAGCCTAAGCTTCCTCTTCCCCCTTAGGCCAGGGGCAGTGGCGACAACCCGAACCGCAGCAAAGCCCCCGTTTGCGGAGATACGCCTCCGTGAAAACCATCCGCCCCTCCTCCCAATAGAAGTCTTCGCCCTCTTGGAGTTCGGCTTCCGCCATGAGCCTTAGTCTAGCGGTATGCTCTCCCCATGAACCGCGCTCCCTTCCTCCTCGCCTTCGCCTGGGTGGTGGCCCTGGTGGCCACCTTGGGAAGCCTCTACTACTCCGAGGTGCGGCTTTTCTTGCCCTGCGAGCTCTGTTGGTACCAGCGCATCTTCATGTACCCGCAGGCGGTCCTCCTGGGCCTAGCCCTTTGGCGGCAGGACCTTGCTGTCTGGCCCTATGCCCTTACCCTTTCCCTCATCGGGGGCGGATTCAGCACCCTACATCTCCTGGAGCAGCGCTTCCCCGACCTCTTCACCCTGGCCTGCAAGCCCCCGGTGCCCTGCAACGTGGAGTACATACCCCAGTTCCCCATCCCCTTGCAGGCCCTGATCGCCTTCCTCCTCATCGCCCTTAGCATGGGGTTTCTGGCCCGAGAGGCCCGTCAAAGGGGGTAGCCGAGCCCCTCGAGGACCCCCCTCACCCTATAGCCCAGGAGGTCCTCCGGGGGGTAGACCACCTGCACCCTTTCCCAAGCCCCCTTCTCCACCGGGGCCAGGGCCAGAAGGGCGTGAAAGGGCTGGAGTATTTCCAGGTTAAGCCGCCCTCCCACATAGAGGAGAAGGTCCGCCTTTAGGGAAAGGGCCCTCACCTCCTCCGGCCTTAGGGCCACATGCCCCCGGGCCCTTTCCGGCAGGCGGGAAAGGAAGCGATCCCCCTCGGCGAAGCTTCCGGCCACCACGGAAACCTGGGCCAAGGGCCTCAAAAAAGGGGCCAGGGAAGGCCGTAAGGGCCCAAGCCATAGCCCCCTAGCCCCGGGGAAGTGGGTGGAAAGAAGCCGTTCCAGGGCCAAGCCTTCCGTATACTGCCCAGCGACCCCCCCCACCCGGGGCAGCAAAAGGTCCAAAAGCCCCGCTTCCTTGGCCTCGGGCTCCAGGAAGAGGTTCAGGGGAGGTTTCTCGGGCGGGGGCACAGCCTCCGCCAAGACCGCCCCCGCCAGGCCCAAGGGCCCCAGGCAAGGCAGCAAGGCCCAGGGGTCCTGGGCCTCTACCGGGTAGGGGAAAAGGGGAAGACGGGCCGTGGCTACCTCCGCCACCAAGCGGTCAAAGAGGGGGGAAGGGGCCCGGTAAAGGAAGGCCAAAGGGCGGGTTTTGTGGTACTCGGGCCGCATGGCTTCACCCCAAGGGCCTCAGGTCCGCGTACTTGAGGGAAAGCCGCTTCAGGCCCACCCCCTCAAAGTGCACGGTCACCTCATCCCCCATGGCCGCCACCACCGTGCCCGGGCCGAAGCGGGGGTGGACCACCCTTTCCCCGCCCTTAAAGGCCCCGGGCTTGGGCCGGTGGAGGGGGGGCGTCCTGGAGGGGGTACGGTAGGGGTCGTACTCCTCATATAGCCCCCCAGCCACCTCCTCCAGGAAGCGGCTTGGCCGGCTGGGCTCCAGGCGACCGTAGACCTCCCTTTCCTCGGCATAGGAGAGGTAAAGCCTCTCCTGGGCCCGGGTCACCCCCACGTAGAAGAGGCGGCGCTCCTCCTCGAGGCCCTCCAGGGTGTTCAAGGACGAGCGGTGGGGCAAAAGCCCCTCCTCCACCCCCACCACGAAGACCACGGGGAACTCCAGGCCCTTGGCGTTGTGCAGGGTCATGAGGGCCACCTTACCCCCAGGCTCCCCAGGCTCCTCGGCCCGGGCGGTAAGGGCCACCCTGTCCAGAAACTCCATGAGCCCCTCCGCCTCCTTGGCGGCCCTTAAGAGCTCCTCCACGTTCTCCAGCCGGTCCTCGTAATCCTCGGGGTAGGCCTCCTTCAGGTAGGCGGGGTAGTCGGTGGCCTCGAGGAGGTGGCGGAAAAACCCTTCCGCAGGGCCAAAGGCCAGCTCCTGAAGCTCCTCCATAAGGGCCAGGAAGTGGCGCAGGGGAAGGGGGCGGGATAGGCTCTCCGCCGCCACCTTGAGGGCCTCAAAGAGGGGAAGCCCCTTTTCCTTGGCCAGGGCCTCCACCTTCTCCACCGTGGCCGGGCCGATGCCCCTCGGGGGGGTGTTGAGGACCCGCTTCAGGCTCACCCCGTCCAGGGGGTTTAGGCTGAGCCGGGCGTAGGCCAAAAGGTCCTTCACCTCCGCCCGCTCAAAGAACCCCACCCCGCCCACCACCCGCGCCGGGATCCCCCGGGAGGCCAGGGCCTGCTCCAGGAGGCGGCTTTGGGCGTTGGTGCGGTAAAGCACCGCCACCCGGTCAAAGGGGGGCCCCAGGCGCAAGACCTCCTCGGCCACGAAGCGGGCCTCGTCCCGGGCGTCCTTAGCCCTATAGAGGCGCACGGGCTCCCCCCCCGGCTTCACGGGCCTTAGGGTCTTTTCCAGGCGGAGGGCGTTATGGACGATGAGGGCGTTGGCAAAGCGCAGGATAGCCTCGGTGGAGCGGTAGTTCACCTCGAGGCGAAAGACCTTGGCCCCGGGAAAGTCCCGGGTGAAGTCCAGGATGTTCCTGATGTCGGCGGCGCGGAAGGAGTAGATCCCCTGGTCCGGGTCCCCCACGGCCATGAGGTTGGCCTCCTCCCCCGCCAAAAGCTTGGTGAAGCGGTACTGCACGGGGTTGGTGTCCTGGTACTCGTCCACGTGGATGAACCGGGCCCGCTTCCTCACCCGCTTCAAGACCTCCCGGTCCTCCTCCAGAAGGCGCAGGGCATAGAGGAGGATGTCCCCGAAGTCCAAGGCCCCCTGGGCCTTGAGGGCCTCCTCGTAGCGCTTCAGCACATCCAAAAGCCTTCCCCGGCTAAGCCCCGCGTAGTA
This sequence comes from Thermus caldifontis, assembly GCF_003336745.1. Classification (NCBI taxonomy): domain Bacteria; kingdom Thermotogati; phylum Deinococcota; class Deinococci; order Thermales; family Thermaceae; genus Thermus; species Thermus caldifontis. The sequence continues at coordinate 28,260 of NZ_QGMX01000022.1, forward strand.
GTCGGGAAGCTCCGAAAGGAGGGACTCGGGGGCCTCCCCCCGGTTCTTGGCCCGGTCCAGAAGGCCCTTGATGGGCCCGGGGCGTGCGGCAAGCCCCAGCTCCTTCAGCACCTCCTTGAGGAGGGCGGTCTGGTCGTCCTCGTCGTAGACCACAAACCCCGGCCTAAGCCCCACCCGTTCCCCATAGACCCTAAGGATGCGCAAAGCGGCGGAGTGAAAGGTGGAAACCCAAAGCTCTCCCGCTCCTTTCACCATGCGCCTGAGTCGCTCCTTCATCTCCTCGGCGGCCTTGTTGGTGAAGGTGACCGCCAGGATCTCCGAGGGGTATACCCCCCGCTTGGCCATGAGGTAGGCCACCCGGTGGACCACGGTGCGGGTCTTGCCGCTTCCCGCCCCCGCCACCACCAAAGCCGGCCCCTCAAAGTGCACCACCGCCTGGCGTTGGGCCTCGTTCAGGGAGGAGAGGAGCGCCTCTTCCGAGGGCTGGGTCAAAGGGGCGTCCACGGGCCGAGTCTACCACGGGGTAGACTCTAAGGCATGGAGCTCTACCCCACGCAGGATGGGTTTTTGGGAGAGATCGCTAAGGGCTTCACCTTCGCCCAGGTGTCCAGGCTGGCCGCTGGGTTTGGGGAACGGGCCAGGGCGGAGGGGATAGACCAGGTGGTGGTGGCCCACGACACCCGTTTCCTGGCCAAGGAGATGGCGGAGGAAGCGGCAGGGGTGCTGGCGGGTCTCGGCCTTAAGGCCTTCCTCCTCAAAGGCCCCGTCCCCCTTCCCCTCTTTGCCTTCACCCTAGGGGAGCTGGAAGCGGCCGGGTTTTACCTCAGCGCAAGCCGCAAGCCCGCCCGTTACCAGGGGGTGAAGCTCCGCCTCGGGCCGGGGAAACCCCTCTCTGGCCAGGAGGTCCCCCTCCCGGAAAAGGTCCCTGAGGCCCGGGGGAACTTCCAGCTCCTGGACCGGAAAAGGGCCTACCTGGAGCACCTGGCAGGGAACGCCGGCCAGGGGGCCACGGGGAAAAAGGGTGTGGTCTACCTGGACACCCTAGGGGGTGCCGGGGGTGGGCTTTTGCCGGGGGTCTTTGGGCTTTTGGGCCTCGAGGCGGAGCTTAGGGAACTCCATCCCCTCCCCCACCCCCTCTTCTACGGGGTGGACCCCGACCCCAAGCCGGAAAACCTCCCCACCCTTCTCGCCCTCATGAGGGCCGTGGAACCCCCGGCGGTGGGCTTGGCCCTGGATGGGGATGCGGACCGCCTGGCTGCCCTTCTTCCCGGGGGGGAGGTTCTCCCTCCAGCGGAGGTCCTGAAGGCTCTCGAGGAGGCCCTGGAAGGGAAAGAGGTCCGGGGAGATGGCCAAGGTAGCTACCTCTTCCCCTGGCACCTCCCTGAACCCGATCCCTTCTTGGCCGCCTTGCTCCTCCTGGGGAAGCTTCTATGAAAGAGCTTCTCCCTGGGCTTTACCAGATCCCCGTGCCCATCCCCTACCCCCTAAAGGCGGTGAACCTCTACCTCCTTAAGGGCAACGGGGAAGTAGCCCTTCTGGACACCGCCTTGGGCACCAAGACCGCCCGGGGCACCCTGGAGCTCAGCCTGGCGGAGCTGGGCCTGTGTTTTCCCGATGTCAAGACCGTCCTCCTCACCCACCACCACCCAGACCACTACGGGCTGGCGGGCTTTTTTGAGGGGCTTGGGGCCCGGGTCTTTTTGCATGAGGAGGAGCTAGGCCGGGGCCACCTCTTCTGGCTCCAGCCCGAGGCCCTTGAGGAGAAGAGCTTTCGGCTTTTCCTGGACCACGGCACCCCGGAGGAGGCCCTTTGGGGCATCCGGGAGGCCATGGCCAAGACCCGCAAGCGGGTCCACCCTCCGCAAAACCCCCTGTCCCTGAGGGATGGGGACCTGCTGGAGGTGGCCGGCAAGAGGCTTAGGGTGGTCTGGACCCCCGGCCATGCGGACGGGCACGTGGCCTTCTTCCTGGAGGAAGAAGGGGTCTTGCTGGCGGGGGATGCCCTTTTGGAGCGGGTTTCCCCCAACGTGGGCCTATGGGCCTACACCCGGGAGAATCCCCTGAAGGACTTTTTGACGTCCCTAAAACGCCTGATGGAGCTTCCCGCCCAGGTGGCCTATGCGGGGCACTTTGGCCCCATCCCCCAGGTGAGGAAGCGGGCCCAAGAACTCTTCGCCCACCACCAGGAGCGCCTGGAAATCCTGCTCGCCCACCTGCAAGCCCCCATGACCGCCTGGGAACTCTCCTTGAGGCTTTTCCCCCAGGAGCTGGACGCCCCTGGCCGGCGCTTCGCCTTCGCCGAAACCCTGGCCCACCTGGAGTACCTGCGCCTCGAGGGGCAGGTAACGCGGGAAGGCCCCACCTACCGGTACTTCCGGGCCTAAACCCCTTGCCCCCAGGGTCCTAGGAGGGTAAACTTTGACCCGGTTCAAGGAGGTACCATGCATCCTTGGTACGTTCACTACGATCCCGGGGTCCCCAAAGAGGCCCCCAGGCCCTGGCTGCTCACCGAACTCCTGCGGGAAAACGCCCGCCGCTACCCCCAGAAGGTGGCCCTGGAGTTCCTGGGGCGAAGTCTTAGCTACCAAGGCCTTTGGCAAGAGGTGGAGGCCTTCGCCAAAGGCCTGCAGGAGGCGGGCCTGAAACCCGGGGACCGGGTGGCCATCATGCTCCCCAACTCCCCCCAGTTCGTCATCGCCTTCTACGGCACCCTTTTGGCCGGGGGCGTGGCGGTGAACACCAACCCCATGTACACCCCACGGGAGCTACGGCACCAGCTCCTGGACTCGGGGGCCAAGGCCCTGGTGATCCTGGACCTCCTCCTCCCCCGCTATCAGGAGGTGAAGGCGGAGGCCCCGGTGGGGATTCTGGTGCGCACAGGCATCCAGGACTACCTGCCCTTCCCCAAGAACCTCCTCTACCCCCTTGCCCTGAAGCGGAAGGGTCAGGCTCCCAAGGACCTGGAAGGCATCCCCTGGCGGGCCTTCCTCAAGCCGGGCCAGCCCCAGCCTATACCCCTAGACTTGGACGACCTCGCCCTCTTGCAGTACACCGGGGGCACCACCGGGGTAGCCAAGGGGGCCATGCTCACCCACCGAAACCTCTCCAGCAACGCCCTTCAGGTCCGTTCCTGGATCCCCGATTTCCAGGAGGGAAAGGAGGTGGTGCTGGGCGCCATCCCCTTCTTCCACGTCTACGGCATGACCGTGGCCATGAACCTGGCCCTTTTGGGTGCGGCCAAGCTGGTCCTTCTGCCTCGGCCTGAGATCAAGCCCATGGTGGAGGCCATAGAGAAGCACCGGGTCACCCTTTTCCCCGGGGTGCCCACCCTCTACGTGGCCTTCAACAACTTCCCGGGGATTGAAGGGCGGAACCTGAAAAGCGTGCGGGCCTGCATCTCGGGCTCGGCCCCCCTGCCGGTGGAGGTGGCCGAGCGCTTTGAAAGGCTCACCGGGGCCAAGCTGGTGGAAGGCTACGGCCTCACCGAGGCCAGCCCGGTAACCCACTGCAACCCCCTCCACGGCCCCCGCAAGCTGGGAAGCGTGGGCCTACCCTTCCCCGGGGTGGAGGCCAAGGTGGTGGACGAGGAGGGCCAGGAGGTCCCCCTGGGGGAGGTGGGGGAGCTCATCGTCAAAGGCCCCAACGTCATGAAAGGCTACTGGAACCGCCCCGAGGAAACCCAAAAGGCCCTCAAGGACGGCTGGCTCTTCACCGGCGACATGGCCCGAATGGACCAAGACGGCTACTTCTACATCGTGGACCGCAAAAAGGACATGATCATCGCTGGCGGCTACAACATCTACCCCCGCGAGGTGGAAGAGGTCCTCTACCAGCACGAAGCCGTCCAGGAAGCCGCCGTGGTGGGCGTGCCCGACCCCTACCGTGGGGAAACCGTGGCCGCCTTCCTCGTCCTCAAGGAGGAGTACCGGGGCAAGGTCACGGAAAAGGACATAGAAGCCTTCTGCCGGCAAAACCTCGCCGCCTACAAGGTCCCCCGCATCATCCAGTTCCGCGATAGCCTGCCCAAAACCAGCGTGGGGAAGATCCTCAAACGCCAGCTCACCAAAGAGGCGGCGAGGCGCTAACCCCTGAAGGCCAAGCCCAGGGAAACCCTCCCCCAGTCCGGGGGAGGCCCATCTTTACAAGAGCATGCTCAAGATTTATGATGATGAATGAAGGAAAGGAGGGGTAGGGTATGAGCGCCACTGGCCTCGAGGTCTTCGACACCACCATCCACAAAACCCACAGCTGGTTGAAAGGGATCATGGAAACCCTGGGCATAGAGGACCGCCACCGGGCGTACATGGCCCTTAGGGCCGTGCTCCATGCCCTACGGGATCGCCTCACCGTGGAGGAAACCGCCCAGCTGGCCGCCGAGCTCCCCATGCTCATCCGGGGCCTCTTCTACGAGGGTTGGGATCCCACGGGCAAACCCCTCAAGGAACGGCACAAGGAGGCCTTCCTGGCCCAGGTGGCCCGGGAGCTTAAAACCCCCTCGGGACCCGCCCTGGACCCGGAGGCCGCCGCCCGAGCGGTGTTCAAGGTGCTTTCTCAGAAGGTCTCCGAAGGGGAGATCCGGGACGTGCTGAACCTGCTTCCCAAGGAGATCCGCGAACTCTGGCCCCAGGCCTGATCGGAGCGGGACCGCCTCAGTCCAGCACAAAGCGGTCCTCGCTCTCGTGGAGCCGGACCCGGTGGACGATGCGCTGGTCCTGGTCCCCGTTCCCCTCGGTCATGGCCACCACGCTCACGTAGGGCCTTAAGGGGCTACGGAGCACCTTCTTGGTGAGGGTTTCCTCCACCTGGAAGATGCCCGCGGAGTTGTTCATGGTCACCTGGATCTCCACGGGCACCTTCTCCCCTTTCAGGATGCGCACCTCGTCCACCGCCAAGGCGCTGATGGAGTGGATGTCGATGCTTCCCAAGGCGAAGGCCTTCCGCCCCCGGCCCTTGGTGATGTCGGTGCCATCGGCCACGGCGGTAACCCCCGCCTCAACGGTGAGGGGTTCTGGGGAGAGGTCGTGGCTGTAGATGCCGTGGAGGATGAGGGCCCTAAGGGCAGTGCGTTGCTCGAGGTCAGGGTAGATCTTCTCCAGGATGCGGTTGAGGATGGGGAGGGCCAGGGTAACGCCAAAGGCCTCGTGGTGGTCCCGGTGCACCTGGTTGCCCAGGTCGTGGAGCATGGTGGCAAGGAGGACCACCACGTAGGCGTCCTCCAGCTCCCCGGCCCCTGACTCCACCGTGTCCAGGCGCACCCCCGCCTCGGCCAGAAGGGCCAGGATGGCCACGCTGGCCGCCCCGGTGAGGAGGGCGTGGACCCGGCCGTGGTCGTTGTAGCCCAGCTTGCGCATGGTGATGTAGTTGGCCATGTTCCAGCCGGCCCGGGCCTCGGGGTCTTGGATGAGGAGCTCGTAGGCCTTAAGGGCCTTGGGAAAGGCCTTTAGGCGCTCGCGAATGGACTGGTCGGCCTCGGCGTACAGCTTGGCCTTAGGGCTGGCCACGTGGACAACGCGCTCTCCCGTCATGGGCACCTCCACATTACACCACACCCCGGATGGCCACACCCACCCACACCCCCATGCCCTAAAAGAAGGCGGAGGGTCAAGCCCAGCCCCCTCCCCAAGGGAAAGGGCTCGCCCTCATAACCTTTTCCCGTGCATCCCTCCTTGAGCTACACCGAGTTCTCGGCCACCCCAAGGCGTTTTCCGGGGCCCCCACCCTGGCCCAAGCCAGGGTGGGGTGGTATTACTCCCCCTTGAAGTTCGGCGCCCGCTTCTCCAGGAAGGCCCGCACCCCCTCCTTCATGTCCTCCGTGGCGGAGGCGTAGCCGAAGAGGTCGGCCTCGATCTCCAAGGCCTCGGCTAGGTCCAGCCCCTCGCCCCGCACCACGCTCTCCTTGGCCAGGGCCAGGGCGATGGGGGCGTTTTTCATGATCTTCTGGGCCAGCTTCTTGGCTTCCTCCAAAGCATTCTCCCCCACCCGGTTCACTAGACCCAGGCTTAAGGCCTCCTCCGCGGACACGTGCCGCCCGGTGAAGATGAGGTCCAGGGCCCGGCCCCGGCCGATGAGGCGGGGAAGCCTCTGGGTGCCGCCAAAGCCCGGGATGAGGCCAAGCCCCACCTCGGGCAGGCCTAGCTTGGCCTCCTTGGAGGCCACCCTCAGGTCGCAGGCCAAGGCCAGTTCCAACCCTCCCCCCAGGGCGTACCCGTGGATGGCGGCGATGGTGGGGAGGGGTAAGGCGGCGATCTCGGCAAAGACCTGTTGCCCCAAGAGGGCGTACTCCCGGGCCATGAAGGGGTCTTTTAGGGCAGCGATCTCCTTCAGGTCCGCTCCCGCAGCAAAAGCCTTACCCTCCCCGGTGAAGATGGCCACCCGGACCTCGGGGTCCTGATGGATGACCTCGGCCACCTCGGCAAGCTCCCGCAAGAGGTCCTGGGAGAGGGCGTTTAGGGCCTCGGGCCGCCTTAAGGTAACCAGGGCGATGCCCTCCTCCACCTCGTAGGAAAGGTGCTCAAACTCGGGAATCTCCAGGATGAACTCGTGCTCGCCTTCGTGCTGGTGGGCCATGCTACACCTCCAAAAGGGCCTCGAGGGCCACCTCCACCATACGCCTTACGCCTTCCTGCAGGACCTCAGGAGGGGCCAATTCCGGGTCGCCGATGCGGTTGGAAACCGTGAGGATCGCCCCTGCCCGCACCCTCCGCATCTTACCCAGAAGGAAAAGGGCGCTGGCCTCCATCTCAAAGGCCAAAACCCCGTACCGGGCCCAGGCCCTGGCGCCCTCAGGGGTGGTGGCGTAGAAGGCATCCTCGGTGGCCACAAGCCCCACATGGTGGGGGTAACCCCTTCCCTCCGCCTGCCTCCAGAGGGCGCGGAAAACCTCGGCATCGGGCACGGGCGCATAGGGACGGCCTTCCAGGTACTGCCGGGTGGCCCCATCCAGGGGCACCGCCCCCTGAGCGATCACCAGGTCCCCGGGGGCAAGGCCCTCGTCCACCGCTCCACAGGTGCCCACCCGAAGAAGCACCCTGGCCCCCAGGCTCACCAACTCCTCGGCCACAATGCTGGCGGAAGGGGCCCCCATGCCCGTGGTCTGCACGGAAACCGGCACCCCCCGGTACCGCCCGGTGAAGCCCAGAAGCCCCCGGTGGGAGGTGTAGAGCCTGGGTTCCTCAAGGAAGGTGGTGGCGATCCACTCCGCCCGGCCCGGGTCCCCAGGCAGAAGCACCTTTTCTGCCACATCTCCTTTGGCTCCCCGCACGTGGATGGGGCTCATACCGCCCCATTTTAAAGGCGCAAGGTGGGCAAGCCTTCCACCAAGGCCTCGTCATGGGTGGAAAGAAGGAGGGCTGCACCCACCTCCTTGGCCAGCTCCTCCATGAGCCTGAGCACCTCTTTGGCCTGGGTGCGGTCCAGGCTAGCGGTGGGCTCGTCCGCCAAAAGGAGCCTGGGCCTAAGGTAAAGGGCCCGGGCCACCGCCACCCGCTGCCGCTCCCCACCCGAAAGCCTTTGGGGAAGGAAATCCGCCCGTTCCCTAAGGCCCAGCCGGGAAAGGAACCAAAGGGCATGGCCCCGGTCCACCTGGCCTGCCAGGTAGCCGGGGGCCAGAACGTTCTCCAAGGCGGTGAGCTCAGGGAAGAGGAAGTGGTGTTGAAATACAAGGCCCATAAAACGGAGCCGCTTCCTGGCCAACATCCCCTCGGGAAGGCCCCGGATGGGCCTTCCCTCCCAGTACACCTCCCCCTCCTGCAGGGAAAGAAGCCCCGCCAGGAGGTGGAGGAGGGTGGTCTTGCCGCTCCCCGAGGGGCCCAAGACGGCCAGGGCCTCCCCGGGGCCTAGCCTTAAGGAAAGCCCCCGGAAAAGGTAGCCGTTCCCGTAGGAGAATCCCAGGTCCCTAGCCTCCAAGACCGGGTTCACCCTCTCATCCTCTAGGCAAAAGATGAAGCCTCGGTTAGAGTAAGGCCGATGCCCGCATCCCCTCTTTTCCAGGATATGGGCCCGGAGGAAATCCACCTGGCCCGCTCCTACTTCCAACCCTTGACCTACCCCAAGGGCAAACCCATCTTCCACCAGGGGGACCTGGGCCAGGCCCTTTACCTGGTGGAGGAGGGTTGGGTGCGCCTCTTTCGCACCCATCTGGGAGGCCAGGAAAAGATCCTGGGGTTCCTGGGGCCCGGGGAGGTCTTCGGGGAGATGAGCCTTTTGGACGGGGGGGAACGAAGCGCCAGCGCCGTAGCGGAGGAGGACACCCTTCTTCTGGTCCTTTACCGGGAGACCTACTTTGGGCTCATCCGCCGCCTGCCCCTCTTCGCCCACAACCTGGCCAAGATTCTGGCCCGCCGCCTAAGGGAGCTCAACCTGGAGCTGGACCTTCTGGCCTTTGAGGAGGCCAGAAGCCGCGTGGCCTACGCCCTCTTAAAGCTTCTCCGCCAAGGGCAGGGGCCCCACTTCCAGCTCCGCCACCAGGACCTGGCCGCTTTGGCCGGGGTGAGCCGGGAGACCACCACCCGGGTCCTCCACCAGCTAAAGGACCAAGGCATCCTGCGGCTCTCCTCGGGGATGGTGGAGGTGGCGGACCCCAGGCTTTTGGAGGAGGTGGCCTTTGGCCTGGTCTGAGGAAACCCCGTCGGAGGATCTTCCATGCGCTTGAAGGTGGACGTTCTCCCCACGGAGGAGTTGGTCTACCCCGATGTGGTCCTGGTGGTGGACGTGATCCGCTCCACCACCACCGCCGTCTGCTTCCTGGAGGCGGGGGCGGAGGCCTTGTACCTGGTGCCGAGCCTCGAGGCCGCCCGGCCCTTCAAGGACCGGGACGTGCTCCTGGCAGGGGAGGTGGGGGGGTTAAAGCCCCCGGGGTTTGACCTGGGGAACTCCCCCCGGGAGGCCCTGGAGGCCCCGGTGGGGGGTAAGACCGTGGTGATGAGCACCACCAACGGCACCAAGGCCGCCCACGTGGCCGCAAGGACCGCCAAGCACGTGCTCTTGGCCTCCCTCTTTAACGCCCACGCCGCCGCCCGCCTGGCCCGGGAGCTGGCCACGGAGGAGGTGGCCATCCTGGCTGCCGGCAAGGAGGGGCGGGTGGGTCTGGACGACCTCTACACCGCCGGGGTCCTGGCGGAGTACCTGGGGCTTCTGGGGGAGGTGGAACCCGAGGATGGGGCCAGGATCGCCCTGGCGGTGAAGCGCAACTTCCAGGACCCCCTGGAGGCCCTCACCCTCTCCGCCGCCGCCTCGGCCCTCAAGGGGGTGGGCCTCGAGGCCGATGTGCCCTTCTGTGCCCAGGTGGCCAAAAGCGCCGTGGTCCCCGTCCTCACAGGCCGGGTGGGGGAGGCCCTCATCTTCAAGGTGGCCCCCTTCGGGGCGGCCAAGCGAGCGGTCCCCGAAACCCTAAAACAGCCGGGGAACCAGGCGCAGGAAAAGGACCATCCCCAGTAACTCCACCAGGGACTGGAACACGATGACCAGGGGAGCCAAGCCCGCCTCGGGTACGGCTAGGCTTAAGGGGAGCACCAAAAAGGAGTTCCGGGTGCCCAGGCTGAAGGCCAAGGTCCTTCCCGCCTTGGCGGGAAGGCGGAAGGCCCGGGCCAGGAAAAGGGAAAGCCCCAAGGCCAAGGCCAGGTAGAGGAGGAAAACCCCAAGCAGGAGGAAAAGATACCCCCAAAGCCCGGCAAGAAGGCCCGCATGCCCCAGGGCCACCAGGAAGACCACCAGGGCCAGAAGGGGCACGGGCCAGGAGGCGGTCCGGGACGCTAGCGCCTTTCCCCAGGGGCGGCCCTGAAGGGAGAAGGCCAGGAAAAGGGGCAGGAGGACCACCAGGCCCGCCCCCACCAGGGTGGCTGGGTCCGGGTGGTAGGCCCATAGCGCCTCCCCGAAGAACAGGAGCAGGTAAAGGGGCAGAAGGGCGAGCTGCAGAAGGAGGTTCAGGGGCGTCAGGACCAGGGCCTTGGCCATATCCCCCCGGCCCAGGTGGCTAAAGGCCAGAAACCAATCGGTGCAGGGCACCAGGAGGACCAGGGCCACCCCCAGGCGGAGCCCCAGATCCGGGGGCAGGAGGTGGAGGAGGCCGTAGACCAAAAGGGGCACCAGGAGGAAGTTCCCCACCACCCCTGCCAGGAAAAAGGCCCGATCTCTAAAGGCCTGGCGCAGGGTACGGAAGGGCACCTGGAGGAAGGTGAAGAGGAGGAGAACCGCCAGGGCGGGCCAAAGAAAACTCTTCCCCCAGGAGGCAAGCCCGGGGAAGCAAAGCCCCAGCCCCGCCCCCAACCAGGCCGCCCCCAGGTAGAGGGGAAGCTGGTACCGCTCCCAGAGCCTCCCCACCCCGCCTAGCCCCCTTGGGCCAAAAGCCCGTAGAAGCGCCTTAAAGTAGCGATGCCCTTCTCCAGGTTCACCAGGTCAAACTTCTCGTTGGGGGCGTGGAGGTTGTCGTCGGGAAGCCCCAGGCCCAAGAGGACGATGGGGGCTCCCAAAGCCTCTTGGAGTTCCGCCACCACCGGGATGCTCCCCCCTTCCCGGGTGTATACGGGAGGTCTACCCCAGACCTCCTCCAGGGCCTTGGCCATAAGGCGCATGGGGGGGCTAAAGGGATCGGTGAGGACCGGCCTACCCCCGTGGAGGCGGAGGATTTCCATGGTGTAACCGGGCGGGCAGATCCCCCGCAGGTAGGCCTCCACCTGGTGGGCCACCTCCTCGGGATCCTGGTCCGGCACCAGGCGCAAGGACACCTTGAAGCCCGCCTCGGCGGGGATCACCGTCTTGGAACCCTCGCCCTGGTACCCTCCCCAGATGCCATTGGGGTCCAGGGTGGGCCGGGTCCAAAGCCTCTCCAAGGGGCTAAAGCCCTCCTCCCCAGGCAGCACCTCCACCCCAAGCTCCCTCCTCAAGGCCTCCTCGTCCAAGGAGGGCCAGAGCCTTTTCTCCTCCTCCGAAACCGGTCGCACCCGGTCGTAAAGGCCAGGAACCAGAATCCTCCCGGTTTTCTCGTCCTTTAACCTGGAAAGAATCCACCCCATGGCCTGGATGGGGTTGGGAGCCACGCCGCCGAAACTTCCGGAGTGGAGGTCCCGCCGGGCCCCCTTCAGGCGCACCTCCAGGTAGGCCAGGCCCCTCAGGCCATAGGTGAGGGTGGGGGTGAGGGGGGCGAACATGGCCCCATCGGAGATAAGGACCACGTGGGCCCTGAGCTTCTCCCGGTGCTCCCGCACGAAGGGAAGAAGGCTCGGGCTGCCGATCTCCTCCTCCCCTTCCACCAACAGCTTCACGTTCACCCGGGCGGGCAGGTCCTCGAGGGCCGCCACATGGGCCCAAAGCTGCCCCTTGTCGTCGGAGGCTCCCCGGGCGTAGACCCTCCCCTCCCGCACCGTGGGGACGAAGGGGGGGGTTTCCCAAAGCTCCAGGGGATCCGGGGGCTGGACGTCGTAGTGGCCGTAGACCAGGACCGTGGGGGCCTTGGGGTCCAGGAGGCGCTCCGCGTAAAGGATGGGGTGTAGCGGGGTCTCGTGGAGCTCGGTGAGGAAACCCCGCTCCCTAAGCCTCTCTGCCAGCCAGAGGGCCGCCTTGCGAACGTCTTCCCTATGGGCTGGGTCGGTGGATACGGAGGGGATGGACAAGAACTCCAAAAGGGGCTCTAGCGCATTCACGCCCCCATGCTACTCTCTTCGGGGAAGGACCTGCCCTCCTCCAGAAGGAGGAGCTTGAGCCGGGCCACCTCGGCCTCAAACCGGGCCTGCAGGGCCTCCAGCTCCGCACGAAGCCG